>NZ_JAUBRB010000030.1:0-73842 GCF_036701585.1 Microcoleus sp. POL10_C6
TTAATTCCGGCACTGTCTTCTCCATGTGCCTCACCTTATCAGATTTTTTGGGTTTTTGCTACCCCCGTGAACTTCTACCTGATTTTTCTGCCCAACGAGTCTGTTAATCTGCCTTATTTTCACGACTTGGCGCTCGATTTATCGAGAGTATTTCCGCCAACTATAGAATCCTGAAGGACTCTGATATTATTCCAAAGAAAATAGGCTGGCAAATAGCCAGCCTAGAATCAGGAGAACTTTATTTCCAATTGGTGGAAAATCTAGCTAAACAAACCCGAAATCCCGTTGACTGCTATTGCTCCCGCCAAAGCCGAAACAACCACAGAAGTCAGAGCCGTACCGAACAGCCACCAAGCAGCAGTTGCTGCGGCTTCGCGCGCATCTTCTGCTTGCTGCTTGGTCTTGTTTTTGAGCTGTTTAATGCGTTTTTTGGCTTCATTTTGCAGGCGTTCTGAACGCAATAAAACGCTGTCCCGGGCTCCTTCCATTTGGTCAACAATTCGGTGAGCGTCTGTCTCGGAAATATCGGAACGAGAACTCAGCAGGGCAACTAAAGTACCGCGATCGAACTCACCTAAACGCTCTTTAATCGCGTCAAATCCTGCCTGCGGGTCATCAAACACTTTACGCAAGTCCCGCTTGATGCCTTCGTAGTTGAGTTCTGGTCGATCGAGCGAATTGAGGTAATCCCGGATTTTCCCGAAAATACCATCCATTGCTGACTGGAACTTGTCCTGAACCATTTGAACTTGTTCGACAATTTGGTTGCGGACAGATTCAATTTGGTCGGCAATTCTGTTAGCTTCCTCGGACGAGATGTCTTCCCGCTGCGACAGCAATGCTACCAGAGTCGATCGATCGAAGTGCTTCAGGCGATCGCCCAAACTTTGCATCCCCATTCCCGGCTCACTAAACAGCAACTGCAAATCGCGTTTGATGCTTTCAGGATTGAGTTCTTCCTTGTCCGTATTCCGCAAGTAATTTTCCAAACTGCCTTGGAAATCCCGGACTGTTTTTTGAGCGCGAGATGCCAAGCGGCGGGGCGATTTCACGATGCTGCGAATCGAATCTTGCACGCGATCGATCGTCCGATTGATCTGTTCTTCGCTCAAATCTTCCCGCTGGGACAGCAACTTGACCAAAGTTTCGCGATCGACCTGAGAAAGTCTATCCCGAAGTGCCAAAGCACCCTCTTTCGGATTTTCAAACAATTGAGTTAAATCTCGATTGATGCCTTCTGGATCGAGTTCTTCCAGGTTTGTATTCCGCAGGTACTCGCCAATTTTTGCAGTAACTTCCTCGTACTGTTGCTTAGCTCTATCTGCCACCATTTGCGGCGCGTGGATAATGTTATCGCGCACAGATTCGATCCGGTCGATAGTCTGATTGATCTGTTCTTCGCTGAGGTCTTGGCGCTGTGACAGCAACTGCACCAGCGTATCGCGGTCGAATTGAGACAAGCGTTCTCTCAGCGCTTTAAATCCGGCTTCCGGGTCGTTTAACAGCGTTTGAAACTCGCGCTCGATAGCTTCAGGATTGAGCTCTTCCTTATTAGTATTGCGGAGATAGTCTTCTACCTTTTGTCGCAATTCTTGGGCTTTCGATTGCGCTTGCTCTTGCAATTCTTGAGCTCTAGAAATCACGCGATCGCGCGAACTTTCGAGCCGCCCAATTAACTGATCGGCTTCCTCTGGACTGAAATCTTCCCGCTGACCGAGCAACTGCACCAAAGTATCGCGGTTAAACTGCGAAAGGCGATCGCGCAAAGCCTCAAAACCAGCATCCCGATCTTCCAAAAGCGCTTGGAAATCCCGCTCGATACCTTCAGGATTCAATTCTTCCTTGCCGGTCGATCGCAAATAATTCTCAATCCGGCTCCGCAAATCTTGAGACTGTTCTTCACCTGCAGCAGCTTGCACAATTTCCAACACTTCTTGTCGGACACCTTCAAGCTGTTCGGCAATTTCCGTCACCTGTTCAGGAGCAAACCCCTCACGGCGGCTGAGAATCCCTACAAAATAATCGGGATTAAACAGCTCTAACTGGCGCAAAACGGCCCCCGGAGAAGCTTCCGGGTCGTAAATCACATCCCTAAATTCCTGCTTGATTGTCTCCCGGTTGAGATGCCAAGGTTGGGCATTCATCAAGTAGTTTTCCACATCAGCCTTAGCTGTATTGAAAGGCAGCGCAGGCACTTTGTCGCCCACCTTAGAAGCCAAAGATTTAGCTTGTTCCGTCCCTTTGGCTGTCAGTTGCTGCAACTGACCAGAGATTTTTTCAACATCCAAATCAGACAAATCCGTCCGCGACAAAACAGTGCCCACAAGAGATTCGACACCCAACTGCATCGCTCGCTTCATGCCGCTGCTGGATTTCGATTTGTTTTCCCTACTTTCCAGAATTTGAGACAGCTTGGCGTTGAGTTCGTCAGACTTCAGCAAATCGGGAGCCGCAAACTTGAGAAAATCAACCAACTCTAAATTCGGGTCTTTCTGCTCTTGCTGCTTGCCGAAAGTTTGCTTCCAAACGCCTTCGAGTTGGTCAGCAACTTGAGTTATTTCCTCTTGAGAAAAGTCTGTGCGACTCTTAACTAAATCCACAAAAGTCTGGCGGTTAACATTCTTCAGAACGTCGCTTCCCGCAAGAGATTTGATATCTGCATCGCCCAGCAACTTTTCAAATTGACCGCGAATTTCCTTAACATCTAGTTTCGGTAACTGCAAAGAACCCACATAATCTTGCAGTGTTTCGCGAATGCTCTCCGGGTCTACAGCCGAACTCAACTCGCGGCGTACAGCGGCAACAGATGCCTCTACAGTATTGACCATTTGGTCGCTGGCCATCTTGCCGCCGATCGCTGCACCAGCAGTACCCATGACGCCTTGAACGCCGGAAAAAGCAGTTTTTATCAAGGAACCGATCATGGAACCGACGGCGCTAGAACCGAGCCACACCAGCGTTAAGAAGTACGCCGACCAAATGACTACACCAATAATTGCCGCTCCGTCTACCGAGGCAATTGAAGTTAGTTTGACCGCCAGAAAACAAGCCAAAAATAAAGCCAGGTTAACGGTGACTAAAATCCAACCCCCGACTAGACCTTCGATTTTCCGAACTTTACTGCCTAAACTTTCCGACTCATCATCATCGTCATCGTCGGGTAAAGCCTCGTCCCAATTTGAGATTTTGGCAGCGATCGAGAAATTTGTTAACAGGAATTGGAAGCCGAAAGCCATAATGACTCCGGCGATTAATGCCACGAAAAACTGCGGGCTTAAAAACATCAGCCCTCCGATATCGGGGTGGTCAAATGGCACATCCATTTCTACTGGCATTTGGGCAATATTGAATTTGGGACTGTACAGCGACATTAATAACTCGCTTTCAAACATAATTTACCTCCTAATTTTTTATGCCTAACTCGGCATGGCGAAAATTATCCCCAACTTTTTTATAGGGGATTTTGTAATCTTTAGATGATGGTTTGTTTTGGTTCGGCTTTATCTTACGGAAAGCCTTATTTGTGAAATTGGGATGAGTAGTAAATCAGTTCTCTAGTTATCTCATCCTTATTGCTTATTATGGCTGTGGAAGCTAAAAAATAAATCCGTCTAAAGTCAGAAATCAGTCTTTCTGGGACTAATAGCAGCAGAGTTCGCATAAAAGTGGCAAGTTTGAGGCGGGGGGCGATCGCCACCAGTTCTAAATAGTAGTAAAGTGCGATGTGGTGTACTCTACATATCGTAGAGTGCGCTAGCGAGTTAGGATTCCGTTTGATTTTCCGGCTCAAAACGAGCGAGTAATTGCGATCGATCGAGCTGCATAATCATTCGCGCTCTCGATGGGTTATAGTTGAATTAAAGGCTCGATTAGTTGGGATAATTCTTCATCTATATTGCCAAAATACACTTGTAACAGACTCTCGACTATCGGGCGTTTACTTTGCTGAATACCTTGCTGAATACCTTGCTCGATAGCTTGCTGAATACCTTGCTGAGTTGCTTCTTCAAGCCGTTGTAAATAGAGTTGTGACAGTTCCATAATTAACTCCCGATTTTCTCGATATATAATAAATAGTAAAGTGATATTTAGCGCCCCCTACATATCGTAGAGCGCGCTGCTGAGTTAGGATTCCGGTTGGTTTTTCGACTCATCGAAACGAGCTAGTAATTCAGAGCGTTCGAGCTGCATAATCAGTCGCGTGCGATCGAGGGGTTCTAGCTGAATCAAAGGCTCGATTATTTGAGCTAATTCTTCATCAATCTCGCCAAATTTTACTTGTAGCAGATTCTCTACTATCAGGCGTTGAGCGCGCTGAATACCTTCCTGGATACCTTGCTGAATACCTTGCTGAATACCTTCCTGGATACCTTGCTGGATACCTTGCTGCATACCTTGCTGAATACCTTGCTGGACACCTTGCTGGATACCTCGCTGCGTTGCATCTTCCAGCCGTTGCAAGTAGAGGGGTGACAGTTCCATAATTAACTCCCGATCTTCTCGATCTATGTCTTGACGTACTTCTAATATCGTTCGCAAGTTGTACAACAATTCTAACGCATTCAACCGAAACACATTATCTGAGGGTAATTCTCTCAATTCGGCAACCGCTTGCTTCTGCACGTTTCCCTTCCCCAAAACTCTCAGCCACAGCGTTTCTGGAGTGCGGGGCAGTTGGTGAATGGCAATAATCGCTGCTTTCAGAGATGGGCCCAGAAAATAAACTCCATTTACCCAATTTTCCGGTTCGGGAATGGCTCGAAATCCAGCTAGCATCGTATCGGAAACAGTCGGCGACAGTATCCAGAGTTGGGGCAAGTCTGCCTCTGCAATCCGGGTATTTTCTCTAGCTGCGGCCCGTTCAAATTCGCCGTGGATATCGAAGAGTTTGCCCAGACAACTGCGAATTTCTCCGATTTGGACTGGGCTGCGGAAGGGTTCAAATACAGCGGGTTTTGCTGCGATTTGACCCAAAATGCCGAGGGCTGTTGCTTCGACTTCCGGTTCGGCTTTCGGGGAAAATAAAACGTCAACCTGCCTCACTTCTCCAGCGACATCCCGGCTGGTTTCTACATTACCGAGAGGGGTTAATAGTTCTTTCAAATACTGTTTAGCAAATTGGTCGTGGATGAATCTAGTCATGATAATTTTTAGCTATCAACTGTTTAAAAACCTCGCCATCAACTGTCAACTGTCAACTGTCAACTGTTTGCAGCATTTACCCTCACAGTTGCGAAGGCTGCGAATACAGCCGTAATCCTCGAAACGTTGACTGTGTTTGCGAACAGTAGGATAGGCAAGCAAATGTAAAGGAATTCCGATTATTTTGTAAAGCAATCGACCAGCAGCATGAACAATATCCCAAATTTCGCTTAAATTAGGTTCTCGAACAAATTCTCCTATTTCATCTTTTAAGGCAAGCCACTGAGATTGCACCGTAGGAGAGTGACAATTATCAAATACTGCCATACCTTTTTCGTAGTTTTGCCAAATTTTATTCATATATTTAATCAAATCCGCCTCACCTCTGATAATATCAGAAGTTAATCTGAGATTACAATCATCCGGTATTTTAAGGAAATCAGCCATGCGACTCTCTCAAATGCTTTTTGTTACCCTGCGCGAAGACCCGGCAGAAGCAGAAATTCCCAGTCACAAATTATTACTCCGTGCCGGATACATCCGGCGCATCGGTAGCGGAATTTACGCTTATCTACCTTTAATGTGGCGAGTTCTCAAAAAAGTATCTCAAATTGTCCGCGAAGAAATGGACGCTACCGGCGCTCAAGAATGTCTCCTCCCGCAATTGCAACCGGCCGATTTGTGGCGGGAATCCGGTCGCTGGGACACCTACACTCAAGCTGAAGGTATTATGTTTGCCATGACAGATAGGCAGCAGCGAGAATTGGGACTGGGCCCAACTCACGAAGAAGTGATTACTACAATTGCTAAAGATATGATTCGTTCCTATCGGCAATTGCCTTTACATCTTTATCAAATCCAAACTAAGTTCCGCGATGAAATTCGCCCGCGTTTCGGGTTGATGCGCGGTCGCGAATTCATTATGAAAGATGGCTATTCTTTCCACACTAACGAAGAAAGTCTGAAAAAAACTTATCAGGATATGGCTCAAGCTTATAGCAATATGCTGCGCCGATCGGGCTTGCAATTCCGAGCAGTAGATGCTGATTCTGGAGCAATTGGTGGCTCTGGTTCTCAAGAGTTTATGGTGTTGGCTGAAGCGGGAGAAGATGAAGTTCTTTATACTGAAGATGGTCAGTATGCAGCTAATGTGGAAAAGGCTGTATCGATGCCTGCTGATGCTGAACCGTCGCCATTTGCAACTTTTGAAAAGCGGGAAACGCCGGGAACTGAAACAATTGATAAACTTTGCAATTTTTTGAAATGTTCTCCGACGCAAGTTGTCAAAAATGTGCTTTACCAAGCTGTTTACGACAATGGCATGACTGTTTTGGTATTGGTAAGCATTCGCGGCGACCAAGATGTGAATCAGGTAAAGTTGCTGAATGAGTTGACGAAGTTAGCGGGCAATTATCAAGCTAAAACTGTTTTATTTTTGACTGTTCCCGATGCGGAAGCTCAGCGGAAATGGGCAGCTAAATCTTTACCTCTCGGTTATATGGCTCCCGATGTTGGTGATGATTATATCGCTGGAAGCAAGCAGGTAAACTCTAAGTTTTTGCGTTTAGTCGATCGCACTGCAGTTGACCTGACAAACTTTGTCACCGGTTCAAACGAATCAGGATACCACGTTGTCGGTGCTAATTGGAACAAAGAATTTCCTCTACCAGCAACGGTTGTGGGTGTCAGAACAGCCAAAAAGGGCGATCGGGCCGTGCACAACCCCGAACAAACCTTGCAAAGCGCCAGAGGCATCGAAGTCGGCCACATCTTCCAATTAGGAACCAAATACTCCCAAGCAATGGGCGCTACCTACACCAGCGAACAAGGCGAAGAAATGCCCTTTGTTATGGGCTGCTACGGCGTCGGCGTGTCGCGGCTAGCTCAATCGGCCGTAGAACAATCCTACGACAAAGACGGGATAATTTGGCCAGTGGCGATCGCCCCGTATCACGCCATCATTAGCATCCCTAATATTTCCGACGCCCAACAAGTAGAAGTCGCCGAAAAACTCTACGCAGAACTCAACCAATCGGGCATTGAAACGTTACTAGATGACCGCGATGAACGAGCCGGAGTCAAATTCAAAGATGCTGATTTAATCGGCATTCCCTATCGCATTGTTCCGGGCCGTTCGCTGAAAGCAGGCAAAGTTGAAGTCGTGGAAAGAGCCACTCACAAATCACATGAAATTCTTCTTGATGAAGTAAATTCTACTTTAAAACAGTGGATTGAAGCCGCCATCAACTAAGACTTTTTAACCCGTAAGGTGCGCGCTAGGCGCACCTACATTTAGGCTCGCAATGTGCGCGGTGTACACCCTACATTAGCTCCCCTCTTGGGAGCATCTCAATGAAAGCAGCCAGCTAGAAATTGGAGTTGGGAGGCAGGAGACAGGATGCAGCAGGAAAGAGGAGGAAAGAGGAGGAAAGAGGAAGAAAGAAGGAGCCAGAAGAAGTGTTTTTACAAATAATATGAGATGCTCTTCCCTCTTCCTGACATCCATGACATCCATGACATCCATGACATCCGTTACATCCGTTACATCTGTTACAGAATCCGTTGCCGAACTTCCCTCTTCCTGACATCCATGACATCCATGACATCCGTTACAGAATCCGTTGCCGAACTTCCTTGAGATGTGAAATTATCTAAAACTTAAAACTCGGTATGAATCTGAACCTAAATCAGTTTCTGCGATTCCCTCAATCCCGAATTGGGCGGTACTTGGCCCAAGTAACTGTCGTTGCTGTTGCTTACGCCGTGGGAGCGAGGCTAGCAATTTCAATTCAAGGTGTCAATCCTTTTGCTGCCTCGGTGTGGCCACCCGCAGGAATTGCACAAGCTGGACTTTTATTGTTTGGGAGTAAAGTCTGGCCTGCCATAGTTTTGGGCACATTTTTGCTCAATTTGGTTAACCCAAATGAACAAATATTCGTGGTTTGGCTGGGAGGAAACGCCGGGGCGATTCTGCAAGCTGTTTTTGCAGTAACTGTCCTGAGCTGGTTCCGGTTTCGTCCCTCTATCGAGCGCTTGAAAGATGTAATTAATTTAATCTTGTTTGGCGGTCTAATTGCTACTCAAATCAGTTGCACTATTGGGGTGTTTTCTCTATATTTAGCTGGAAAAATAGAGTGGAGTGAATATTGGTCTGCTCGATGGAATTGGTGGTTGGGAGACACAATGGGAGTTTTAATTATAACTCCCTTAATTTTAATATTTATTCGTCCTCAATTGGCAGGAGATCGTTTAAAAATACAAACAGAAACAAAGAAAAATTATTTAATTGAGCGAGGAGTATGGTTAATATTATTAATTGGGGTGAGCTGGCTGGTCTTTGAGTCGAAACAAGAAGCTTCTATTTCTCGTTATCCCCTGGAATATTTGCCGTTTCCTTTGATAATGTGGGCGGCGCTTCAATTCGGTCAGCGAGCCGCTGTCCTAGCATCGTTTATTGTCTCAATCATCGCAATTTTTGGCAGTTCTCATGGAGGGGGGCCCTTCACAGCCAAAGCTGACAATATTAATCAGGCTATCTTATTTTTGCAAGCTTTTATGGGTGTAATTACGATTACCTCGCTCTTATTGGCAGCGACAGTAGCTGAACGCACATCAGCAGAGTATTCTCTGCGGGAGAGCGAAATTAAGTATCGAGAATTGGTAGAAAATGCTAACAGTATTATTTTGAAAATGGATGCTGATGGCAATATTATTTTTTTTAACGAATTTGCCGAAAAATTCTTTGGTTACAAGGAGGAAGAAATTTTGGGAAAAAATGCCTTGGGAACCATTATTCCACAGACGGACATGGAAGGGAATAACTTAGAGTTGGTTTATAGTCAACTTTTACAAAATCCCGATCGCTTTACCAGCTATGAGAATGAAAATATCCGGCGCAGTGGCGATCGCGTTTGGGTATCTTGGGCAAATAAACCGCTGGTTGATTCAGCGGGCAAACTTTTGGGCATCCTCTGCATCGGGACAGATATCACCGATCGCCGAAAAGCTGAAATAGCGTTGCAAAAGCTTAATGAAAAGCTGGAAATCCGAGTTGAAGAGCGGACAAATGCCCTGAAACAAAGCGAAGTTCAGCTACAAAAACAGAAATCGGCATTAATTGATTTAGCCAAAAATAAAGCGCTGAATCAAGGCGACTTAACAAAAGCGCTTCAAGAAATAACTGAAACTGCTAGCCGTACTCTGGAAGTTGCCCGATCGAGCGTCTGGCTGTACGATCGCACTAAATCCAAGATGGAGTGCCTAGATTTGTTCGATCGCACTCTCAACCAACACTCACACGGTTTGAAATTAGCAGCAGCAGACTATCCTGTCTATTTTCAAATACTGCGAGAAGAACGCGCAATTGCTTCCTTTGACGCGCAAAACGATTTTAGAACTAAAGAATTTGCGGAATCTTACCTAATTCCCTTGGGCATCACTTCTATGCTAGATACGCCGATTCAAATAGGCGGAGAAACAGCAGGAGTTCTCTGTTTAGAACACGTAGGAATGCCCCGCTTTTGGACGATTGAAGAACAAAGTTTCGCTGTTTCTCTAGCAGACTCTGTAACTTTCGCAATGGAAGCGCGAGAACGCCAGCGGGCTGAAGAAGCGCTGCGGCAAGCTGAAGAAAAATACCGCAGCATCTTTGAAAATGCGATCGTCGGCATTTTTCAAACTACCCCAGATGGGCAATATCTCAGCGCCAATCCTGCTTTGCTTCGCATTTACGGTTACAGTTCACGCGAGGAATTGGTCGGCACATTAACTGATATTAGCCAACAGCTTTATGTTGACTCCGAACGCCGGGCAGAAATTGTCGGCTTAATAGAAGAACAAGGCAAAGTATCGGATTTTGAATCTCAAATTTACCGCCGAGATGGCAGCATAATTTGGATTTCGGAAAATACTTATACCGTGCGCGATTCCTACGGAAATTTGCTTTATTACGAAGGTACTGTTCAAGATATCACAACTCGCAAACAAGCTGAAGCAGCTTTGCGCTTAGAACAAGAAAAATCCGATCGTCTCCTGTTAAACGTTTTACCACAACCCATTGCCGACAGATTAAAACAAGACCAAAGCATCATCGCCGATACTTTTGCCGAAGTAACAGTATTATTTGCAGATATAGTCGGTTTTACCCAAATTAGTTCCCAAATTTCTCCGCCAGAATTAGTTTCTTTGCTTAACGACATTTTTTCCACATTCGATCGCCTAGCAGAAAAGCACGGATTGGAAAAAATTAAGACCATTGGCGACGCTTACATGGTTGTAGGAGGATTGCCGATGCCCCGCAGCGATCATGCAGAGGCGATCGCCCAAATGGCGATCGATATGCAGCAGGCAATTACTAACTTCAGTAATATCCACAATCAAGATTTCAACATCAGAATTGGCATTAACACCGGCCCAGTTGTCGCTGGAGTAATCGGTATTAAAAAATTTATTTACGATTTGTGGGGAGACACAGTTAACACCGCTTCCCGCATGGAATCCCACGGCTTGCCGGGGTGCATTCAAGTCACCTCTGCAATTTATGATATATTGCAGGACAAGTATGTATTTGAAAGTCGCGGCGCGATCGAAGTTAAAGGCAAAGGCGAGATGAACACTTACTTTCTTACAGGCATCAAGTTATAGCATAAAAAAAAATGAAGAAGGAAGAAGCAATATAAGAAGTCATGTTTCAAAATTAAGAATTACCTAATCTTCGGGCGCGGTTGCTATAGTTAGTTAAAAATCTAACCCTCAGTATGATTCCCCAAAAAATTCAGTTTCTGCGATTTCCTCAATCTAGAAATTGGCAATACTTAGCACGAGTATCTGCCATTGCTTTTGCTTACGCTGTGGGAGCAAAAATAGCTGTTTCAATCCCAGGCGTAAATACATTAGGTACGTGCGTCTGGCCACCCGCAGGAATTGCACAAGCTGCACTTTTATTGTTCGGGCGGCAGGTGTGGCCGGGAATAGCTTTAGGGGTTTTCTTTTTCGATACTATTAACCAAAAAGTATCCTTAATAAGTGGATTAGTATCTGCCTTAAGTGCTTGTCTGCAAGCTTTGATCGCATTTAGTTTGTTGCAGAAACTAAAGTTTCGCCCGTCACTAGAGCGGCTCATAGATGTAGTCAATTTAGTTTTCTGCGGGGCTGTAGTTGCCACTCAAATTAACTGCACTCTCGGCACGCTTCGGCTCTGTGTAACTGGTTTAGTTGAGTGGAGCGAATATTGGCACATTCGATGGAATTGGTATCTCGGAGATACATTAGGAGTTTTAATTTTTACTCCCCTGCTGTTGATTATATACAGCCCAAAACCAGCGCCAACTCCTTCACAAAATACAGGTTCTCAAACAATTGTAAATCGAATCAGTGCCGCCATATGCTTGGTGTTATTAGTAACAGTCAGTTGGCTAGTATACAACTCAAAAAGTGAAAGTAATCTGTCCGGTTATCCCCTCGAATACTTGCCATTTCCCTTGGTAATTTGGGCAACCATTCAATTCGGTCAGGTAGGGGCGGTTTTAGCATCTTTCATTGTATCCAGTATCGCCATTTGGGGAGGTTCTCAGGGAGGTGGCCCCTTTATTGCCAAAGCGGAAAATATCAATCAGGCAATCTTATTTTTGCAGGCTTTTATGAGCGTAATTGTAGTTACATCGCTGCTGTTGGCGGCGACAGTAGCCGAACGCGCCTCAGCCGAAAATTCGCTGCGCCAAAGCGAAATTAAGTATCGGGAATTAGTGGAAAATGCTAACAGCATTATTTTAAAAATAGATAGGGCAGGAAATATTACTTTTTTTAACGAATTTGCACAGAAATTTTTTGGTTACGATGAAAAAGAGATAATTGGCAAAAACGCCGTGGGAACAATCATTCCCCAGAGAGATACAAGAGGAAATGACTTGGCAGCCAAGTTGAGAGATATTTTGGAAAACCCAGAACAATATACGCGCAATGAAAATGAGAGTATCCGGCGCAACGGCGATCGCGTTTGGGTATCGTGGGCAAATAAACCGCTGTTTGACGCGGCAGGAAAGTTCGCGGGAATGCTGGCAATCGGTACGGATATCACAGACCGCAGGCGGGCTGAAATGCAGCTTGTAAAGCTGAATGACGAGTTAGAGTTTAGAGTGAAAGAACGAACTAATGCTCTGAATGAGACTTTAAGTGCACTGCGAGTTCAACAGGAACAATCAGAACGCTTGCTGTTAAATATTTTGCCTGAAGAAATAGCAAATCGGTTGAAGCGGGGAGACAGTACGATCGCCGACACTTTTGCTGATGTTACTGTCTTATTTGCGGACATAGTAGGCTTTACTCAACTCAGTTCGCGAGTTTCTCCAACGCAATTAGTTGCCTTGCTGAATGACATCTTTTCGACATTTGACAACCTAGCAGAAAAGCACGGATTGGAAAAAATTAAGACGATTGGCGACGCTTACATGGTAGTTGGAGGTCTGCCCATTCCTCGCAGGGCTCATGCAGAGGCGATCGCAGAAATGGCCCTCGATATGCAGCAGGCAATTACTGACTTCAGCAATCTCCACAATCAAGATTTCAGCATCAGAATCGGCATTAACAGTGGCCCGGTTGTTGCCGGAGTTATTGGAATTAAAAAATTTATTTACGATTTATGGGGAGACACCGTTAACACTGCTTCCCGCATGGAATCTCACGGCTTGCCGGGGTGCATTCACGTAACAGAGACAACTTATCAGCAGTTGCGAGAAAAGTATTCCTTTGAAAACCGCGGCGCGATCGAAGTTAAAGGCAAAGGTCAGATGACTACTTATTTACTACAATGCCGAAAATAGCTTTAGTAAAGGTTTTTCTCTAAAAATAAGGGCGATCGCACTCTCAAATGTGCGATCGCCCTCATTTTAATTTAGCCAAGTTTTTTAAAGCTTGTACAGGTTAATTCCAGCTTCCTTCGCCATGATTTCCAAACCCTTGTGTTGCAAGGTTTTAATTGCTTTTGTAGAAAGGTGCAATCTTACCCAGCGCTTCTCCTGTGGCCACCAAACCCGCTTCCACTGCAAATTGGCGTCTTGCAATTTGTGAGTGCGGTGGTGCGAGTGAGAAACTGCAAAACCGTTATTCGCCTTCTTTCCCGTTAGCTGACATTTCCGTGACATATTGCCCTCCAGATTACCGTTTTTTTGCGTGCAGCCTTTTATTATACCCGAAGGAAGAAGGAAGAAGGAAGAAGGAAGAAGGCTTGACTTATCCCTTTACCAATAGAAATAAACTCTTACTCCCCCCCTTAGCAAGGGGGGGTTGGGGGGGTTAATTACATTGCACGTTCAGTCAACTTTGTCAAGACTTGATTCGATCGCTCGACAAAATCCTTCATCCCTTCAGCATCGAAACCCTTCTGGGCCATCAAAGCCAAGTCGTAAACGTGGTGACAAATCATACTCGCCAACTGACTTGACGGAGACTCCCCGCCGCCTTGAATAATCGCACCCTGACTCAAACTCGCCAGATTTTGAATCAGCGGGTGAGACGTATTCACCAGCAAAACGTGGTCTTCGGGGAATTCGGCCGCTTGCTGCCGCAAAAGCGCCGTCATGTCCCGCATCCGGCGCACATCTTCCGGCAAAAGTACGATCGCAGGTGGCGTCCCCTCCGCAGAGTCAGACTTCAAAGCTTCTGTGCGAATGTTCACTTTCGGCTTATTGAGAGCTTTTTGGAACATTTCTTTAACTTGTTCGCTGCGAGTTTTATTCGTCGCCGGATCGACAATTTCCGCTTCTTTTTCTTTGTCAATTAGCGTGTCGTCGATGTCGGAATCAACCCGCGAGAATTTGACATCTGAGTGTTCTCGTTCCAAGAAACTGATAAAGTGCGTGTCGATGAAAGAATCCATAAACAGCACTTCTAAACCTTGGCTTTTGTGCATTGCCACGTAAGTTGCTTGAGAGGCAGGATCGGTACAATAAAACACGCGATTTTCATGGCGTTTTTGATTGCGTTCCAAATACTCTTTCAGCGTCGTGTAAGGTTGCGTCGAAGTAGAAGTTTCCGACTTCGGAGTCACATCCTGCCACAAATCTCCTTCCTCACTTTGCACCTGAACTTCGGGCGTTACAGTTTCTGGCTTCTCGGCTGTTGGTTCGTAGGTGCTGCGGTAGATTAAAATATCTTCGACTTGCTTTTTGAACTTGTCATCGTTGAGAGTTCCGAACTTGACAAAAGTGCCGATATCTTGCCAGCAGCGGATGTATTCGTTACGGTCGTCGCGGTAGACTTCTTTGAGGCGATCGCCCACTTTTTTCGCAATATAATCAGCGATTCTCCGCACAGTGCGATTGCTTTGCAAAGAACTGCGAGAAACGTTCAGCGGAATGTCGGTACTGTCAATAACGCCCCGCAGCGGCATCAAGAATTTCGGGATAATTTCTTCGCAGTGGTCGCTGACAAAAACCTGGTTGCAGAATAGCTTAATATTGCCTTGGGTAACATCGACATCCGGCCGCAGTTTTGGAAAATAAAGAATCCCGTTGACAATAAAAGGATAATCTGTATTCAGGTGTACCCACAGCAGCGGCTCGTCTTGGTACGGGTAAAGGTGGCGGTAAAGTTCTAAGTAATCTTCTTTTTGCAAGTTACTGGCTGATTCCCGCCAAATTGCTTTGTGCTTGTTGAGTTCCTCTCCCTCAAATTTGATGGGAACTGGCATGAAATCGCAGTAAGTTTTGATTAACTGCTTAATGCGACTGGGTTCTAAATATTCTTGTTCTTCGTCTTGGAGAGTAAGAGTAATAGTAGTGCCGCGTTCCGTGCGGGAAGATTCTGATAGTTCAAAAGCGGGAGACCCGTCGCAAGACCAGTGTACTGCTTGGGAGCCTTCTTGGTAAGAAAGAGTATCAATCTCTACTTTCTTCGCCACCATGAAAGAAGAGTAGAAACCTAGACCAAAGTGACCGATGATTGCGTCGTCGCCGTTGCCTTGGTATTTTTGAATAAATTCTTCTGCGCTGGAGAAAGCGACTTGGTTGATGTATTTTTTTACCTCATCGGCGGTCATGCCGATGCCGTTATCGGAAATTGAGAGGGTTTTGTTTTCTTTGTCGACCGCTATGGTGATTTGCGGTTCGCCCATGTCGCCGCCGTATTCGCCGGAACGAGAAACCATTTTGAGTTTGGCAATGGCATCCACTCCGTTAGAAATTAGTTCCCGCAAGAAGACTTCGTGGTCAGTATATAGCGACTTCTTGATAATCGGGAAAATATTCTCGGTATGGATGGAGATTGTTCCCTGTTCTAAAACTGTCATAATTTTTCTCTCTGATGACTGCTAATTGCTGAGAAATAGCTATTTAATGATTTTCGGTGATCGTGCTCTCTTCTGCAAAAGGGATTACCACAAAAAGATGATTCGGTTTTCCCCACATCTTGCACAATTCTCAATCAGCCTTTGACGGGCGGGCAGGATGCCCACCCCACAACAAGAATCACTCTTTGTGGAACAGGCCGGAAAGCCTGTTCTTGAGGATGGTGCAAGATGTCAGTTTCCCTCACATAGTAGCTCACAAAGGCAACCGCAGCAGGAAAGTAGCGCCCTGCCCCAATTCGCTGCTGGCGCTGAGGCTGCCACGATGTGCCCGGGCAATGGTTTGGGCGATCGCCAATCCCAGTCCCGAACCGCCGGTATGGCGCGATCGATCGCTATTGACTCGGTAAAATCGATCGAATATTCGCTCTAAATCTGCCGCGGCGATCCCAATACCGGTATCTTGAACCTGAACGATCGCCTCGATGTGATTGCAATCTAAAATAACTGTTACTTTCCCGCCCGCCGGAGTGTATTGAATGGCATTAACAATTAAATTAGCAACTAAGCGATAAAGTTGGTCGGAATTGCCGACAACATTTAATTGCTGCTGTACGCGCATTTCGGATGTTAGGGCTACCTTTGAGGCGATCGCCAAAGCTGCCAATTCCTCTACTAAATCGCTAACAAGGTCATTCAAACAACACAATTGAGGGCGATCGCGTATCACTTGATTATCCATGCGAGCCAGTAGCAGCAAATCAGCCACTAACTGAGTCAGTCGTCGGTTTTGGCGCTCTACAGTTCGCAAAATTTCCCGCGCTTCTTTTTCATCCAATTGAGGCGTCAACAGCGCCGATTCTACTGTCGCCTGCGAAGCCGCTAAAGGCGTCCGCAATTCGTGAGCAGCATCCGCTGTAAACTGTTGGATTTGTCGGTAGGAAGAATAAATCGGTTTCATGGCCAATCCTGCCAACAACCAACTAGCAAAGCCTATCAAAATCAATGCTGTAGGCAATCCTAATTTCAAAACCCATTTCACTGTACTGAGATAATCATTGAAGTCTTGCAGGCTCCGCCCAACTTGAAAATATCCCCAATCTTGCTGTGTTTGGGTGTGTAGCGCTACAGAAATTTGGTGGTAAACATTGCCTTTGGTATCAGTTATTGTTTGCCAGTATTGGGAGTTAAATGCTGGTGGTAATTCTTCGGGATAAGCGCCTGCGGTAGCAATTAATTTGCCCGAATCATCAAATAAACGAATATAGTAATAGCCTTGGTTGATAGCGCTTAAAATATGGCGGCTTGGCAACTGTTCTGTAATGCCTTTAACTCCCATTAGGCGGAGGTTGGGCAAAAGTTCGTTTACTATTGGCTCCAAGCGTCCGGGCTGCTGCAATTTGAGTTCTAGGCTGTCGTGTAGCGTCCCGGCTACCGATTCTAATTCCCGGTCTATGGCTACCCAGTGAGCGTGGGCGATCGCCTTGTATACCCCAAATCCCAACAAGCTTAAAATCAAACCCATTACAGCCGCATAGGAAATGGCTAATTGCCAGCGAGTTCGATTAAATAGTTTATTTTGATTCACCTTTCATATCTTGCTAGTAATTGTAATTGGTAATTAGTTGAAGATGATATTTTTTTTCCTACCACAGAGAACGCAGAGGAGGAGAAAAGAGAGAATAAGCTCTTAAATAATCAGGTTTATGACACCCGTGTCTAAGTCTTATAAAAATAAACATTTCCAGGTAATAATACATTTTTTATATTTGGCTGTCATGCCAAATCCTCATGTTTTAGGAGTTCTGCATATTCGCTTATTCCGAGTTCCGCAAGTTGTCGGTCTTCTTCGGCAAATTCGCCGTAGAGTGCAGCTAAGTTAGTTTCATCGATTGCTGGAATAGTAGCTAATCGGGCACGGAATTTTAGGAAGGCAATAAATTCAAATACTTGTTTGAGTTGTTCTAGATCGAGCTTTTCTAGCTCTTGTTGGATTAAATCTTTCATAGCAGTCATTTTGACTATCGAGTTTTCTATATTATAGCCAGATACTGGAAACGAGATATAATCCGCCCGCTGTTGCCCCTACAGCTTTAATTTCTCATGCGGTATCCGACGCCGTGTACAGTTTCAATTAAATTCGTGCCGCCAACAGACTCAAGTTTTCGCCGCAGCAAGCGCACTTGAGCTGCTACCACATTGCTAAAGGTATCTGCACTCGCCTCCCATAGCTGATTCCGAATTTGGTCAGTGGTGATAATTTGGTTGGGATGTTTCATAAAGTATTCTAGAAGTTGAAACTCTTTCTTTGTTAGATCAATTATCTGGTTGTTGCCACTTCGATCGAGATGGCACACAGTTCGATTTCCGCAGTCCAAAACCAGATTTCCTACCTGTAGCTGTTGCGGTTGAATTTGGGGCGATCGCCTTTGCAAAGCCCGCAATCTTGCTAATAGTTCCGCCATGCCAAACGGTTTAACTAAATAATCGTCAGCCCCGGCGTCTAGTCCCGCAACTTTATCTTCCATTCGGTCTTTTGCTGTTAGCATCAAAACTGGCAGAGCGCTATTTTTAGCACGCAATCTCCGCAGCAGTTCCAATCCTGACAATCCTGGTAGCAACCAGTCAAAAATAGCCAGGTTATATTGCATCCAGTGACTGTCTAAATATTCCCAAGCTTCACTGCCATCCAAAGCCCAATCAACTATATATTTTTCCTGCTTTAAGGTTCGCTCGATCGCTTTCCCTAAATCGGGCTCATCTTCAACTAGCAAAACTCTCATAACTCTAATTTATAGCGGTAAATCCTTATACATTGTTAGCGCTCGGCAGCATCTACCCCAACATCTAACCTCACATACTGAGATGAAATCAGCATGAAATTTTATGACCGAAACTAATTGGATCGCAAGCCCCCGGATTGATTCCAACGCACAGGCTGACTGACGGGAATAAATCTAAAATCTACAATCTAAAATTGATTGACTTCGCAGAAAAAGATCACAGTTGACAATAATTGACAACAAGCTGGAAATGTCTTATACTCAAACGCAATCAAAATTTTGAGAATATTTTTCAATAAGTATGACAGATTTATCCGATCGTCCCGCCATGAAAAAGCCGGGACGCTGGAGTCGCCGCCAACTGCTACAGCTAGGAATAGCTGGGGCTGGGGTAGCGGGCGGCGCGATCGCACTTCAACATTTGACTCGCAAACCGACATCAGTCGCGAGAATACCGCCCCTGCCCGCAGATGCACTCACCGTCAGCAATATCAACCCGATGCAAATTGCGCGGGATTTTGATTACGGCACGGTGACGCACGAAAACGGGCGCACAGTTCGGGAATTTCGCCTGGAAGCTAATACTTCGATCGTCCAACTTAACAGCGCCGTCACTTTCAACACCTGGAACGTCAACAATCGCGTGCCGGGGCCGACATTGAGGGCAACTGAGGGCGATCGAATCCGCGTCATTTTTTATAACAAAGCCGGAGATTCTCATTCGCTGCACTTTCACGGCGTTCATACCAGCGAAATGGATGGCGTTAAACCAGTGAAACACGGTTCGGTATTTATTTATGAATTCGATGCCAATCCCTACGGAGTGCATCTATATCACTGTCATATTGAACCCGTAACTCGCCATATAGGTAAAGGACTCTATGGAATGTTCATCATCGATCCGCCAAAACCCCGCCCTCCCGCCGATGAAATCTTGTTAATCATGGGAGGATACGACGTAAACGACGACAAAAAAAACGAGCTTTACGCTTTTAACGGGTTGCCCAATTATTACATGAACAACCCGATACCTATTTACCAAAATCAGCTAATCCGGCTCTACGTTCTCAACATGATTGAGTATGAAGCGGCAGTAAGTTTTCACCTGCACGCCAACTTTTTTGACGTATATCGCACGGGAATGACTTTGACTCCCAGTGAAAGAACCGATGTCATCACAATGGGAGTAGCTGAAAGACATATTTTAGAATTTACTTACGGCTATGCTGGAAAATTTATGTTTCATCCCCATCAAGATGCGATCGCCGAAGCTGGCTGCATGGGGGTATTTGAAGTCATCACTTAAACCAAATTCTGCTACCAGAGTGGGGCGATTCAAATAAAGTATGAAATTATTTGACAAGCTCGATCGCAAATAGGTAGAATGAATAGCTCACAAATAATTGAGAATTATTCTTAATAACTTGTGAGTCGAAAAGCACATAACGTAAAAATTAGCAACTGCCATGTTACAATCCTTTCGCTTATTACCGACCGCCACGGCTACAGCCATCCTCGTTGCTCTGGCTGGTTGCGCTTCCACCCCCACGGCCAGCAACACCGACAGCAGCGCCTCACCCGTTGCTACAGCCAGTCCCGCATCCACAAGCGGTCACAGCATGAACCACGGCGGCAAAGGCGGCATCAACATCAATACTGCCATTCTTTCAGAGTTAGATAAACTCGAAGCCAAGTTAGGAGTACCGGCACTTTCTAACAAAATTCAAGCCAGCCGTCCTTACGGCAAAGTCGAAGAATTAGTCTCCAAAAATGTCATTACTCAAGCCCAATTCGACCAAATAAAAGACTTGGTAACTATTGAAAATGTGGTGCTGACAGGCGAACCCAAAGATGTAGACTACATGACTAAACTTGGCTTGATGAAAGGGCATCTTTTCGTAGCCCAAGAACTATTGGATCAAGGCAAACCCGACCAGGCAGAACCACACATCGGGCATCCAGTCGAAGAAATTTATGCCGATGTGGAAGATCAGCTAAACGATCGTAAAATTCCTGAATTTAAGACTACTTTAATTAAATTGCAGGATTTAGTTAAAGCGGGTGCAAAAGATCCGGCTCAAGTGAAGGCGGAATTTGACACATCAATGCAAGCAGTTGACGGAGCAATTGCCGCCCTTCCCGAAACGCAGCGCAAAGATCCGAAATTCGTGCTGCAAGTGATTAACGGCTTGCTAGATACAGCTAATTCCGAATACGGAGCCGCAGTTGCTAACGGCAAAATTTCCGCAATTATTGAATATCAAGATTCGCGGGGTTTTGTCATGTACGCGGAAATGCTGTACAAAGATATAGCCGAGCAAGTGGCTAAAACCAGCCCGGAAATTGACAAAGCAATTGTGGCTAACATGACAGAACTGAAGACAAATTGGCCAACGGCGATCGCACCCCCCGCCCCCGTCAAAACCACCGAACAAGTCAACCAGCTAGTTAAAACCATCGAAAGCGACAGCCAAAAAGTTCTCAAACCCGCCTCTTAAAAAAGTTAACTGAAACCACGGTAATTGGTAAAAAGATTACCAATTACCTCCCGATATTACCTCAACTAAAAAAATGAATTTTGGCGAAGCATTGCCCACATTTGTAATTACTCTCCGCGAAGGAGTCGAAGCCGCCTTAGTTGTCGGAATCGTTCTCGCTTGTCTCAAAAAGTCGGGACAAAGTTATTTAAGTCCTTGGGTTTTCGGCGGTGTTGGCGTTGGACTGATTGCCAGCGCTTTGATAGGTGTACTTTTCGGCTGGACTATTCAAATTTTGTCCGCATCCAATCAGCCTTTTGCACCGATTATGGAGTCGCTGCTAGAGGCAATCTTTGGGCTTGTGGCGATCGCAATGCTGAGTTGGATGCTGATTTGGATGACCAAGCAAGCGCGATTTATGAAAGCCGAAGTCGAAGGCGCTGTGAGTGCCGCCTTAACGCACAACTCTCATGCCGGTTGGGGCGTATTTAGTTTAGTTTTTATTGCCGTTTTGCGCGAAGGGTTTGAAACTGTTTTGTTTGTCGTCGCCAAGTTTCAACAAGGCATTATTCCAGCCCTCGGCGCTTTGGGAGGAATACTTTCAGCAGCCGGACTTGGTGTCCTGCTGTTTAAATGGGGAGTCAAAATTAATATCCGCCTGTTTTTCAAATATATGGGCATTTTATTGCTCTTCATTGTAGCGGGTTTAGTGGTATCTACTTTGGGATTATTTGACAGCGCGGTGAATATTTTATCGCAAGCAAATCGCGAGTCAGCAGGGATGTGTTTCTATTACGAAAGATTTACTAAAATCCACTCCTGCATTCTCGGGCCGATGGTGTGGAATACCTCGAAATTGCTTCCCGAAGAAAAGTTTCCCGGTTTGTTGTTGAGTGCGCTGTTTGGCTACACGGATAAGCTCTATGTCGTGCAGGCGATCGCCTATTTGATATTTTTAGGTACTGTCGGTGGCATCTACTTCCAAAGTCTGGCAGGTAGAGTTTTCTTCCCATTCAAAAAAACTCAGGTAACGAAATAGGAAATAAAGTGCGAGCGAAACGCGATCGGCTTGTTAGTGGAAATGCAGAAGGCAGTTGTTTGTTGCTAATAACTAATGCGCCCCTAACTTAGAGCGCATTAGTTATTAGCTATCTATTGATTGAAGGTAAAACGACCGTCAACTTTTTCTCCGTTAATATCCGCAGTCACTTTCACGGGATAACTTCCTGCATCTTTGCCGGGAAACACCACAGCGTAATGTTTGCCCTCAGCATCATACTTGAGAGCTAGGGTTTGCTGCTTTCCATTCGGCAACTGCACTTGAGCCGTCACTTTGGCGTTAGGAACTGGTTCTTTTTTCTCCCCTTTTTGCAAAAATAAATCTAAATGAGTTCCGGTAGCTTCTTTTTCCGGTACAAACTCTAAATAGTAAGCTCCCGACTTTACAACTTGCCCCCCTTGAGTTGCTGTTGCAGGAGCAGTGGCGGGAGGCGAAGACGCAGGTTGAGAGGCGACAGGAGGGGAGGCTGGAGTGGTATTTGGATCGCTTGCTTGGTCGCCTTTACTGCAAGCTCCCAAAAACATCAATCCGACACTACCTAGAACAATTAAATTTGACTTAAGCGATTTCATTTGTTTGACTCCTTGCTGACTGACAATAATTAGAAAATATCACACATTAACTACCTTGCCGTCTTCAATAACTCGCTGAGGTTGTTGAGGTCGTAAAAAATGCCCAAATTGAGCATACAAAGCTGGTAAAACTAACAGAGTCAAGGCAGTAGAAGTAAATAACCCTCCTAAAACTACGACTGACAGCGGTTGCAAAATTTCCTTGCCCGCCCCACCTTCAAATACTAAAGGTGCTAAACCCAAAGCTGAAGTTAAAGCGGTCATCAGGATGGCGTTGAGCCGTTCCATCGAGCCTTTAATAATTGCTTCCTTAAAAGGCAGTCCTTCAGCCAATTTAGTGTTGTAGTTGTCTACTAATAACAAGCCGTTACGGGTAGCAACGCCAAATAATGTGACAAAGCCAACCAGGGAAGCTACAGAGATGATGCTACCAGTCAAAGCTACCGCAATTACTCCTCCCACTAAGCCGATCGGCAAATTAATCATAATCATAGCAGTTGAAGGAATTGACTTGACGGACAAGTACATCAATACTGTAATTACCAAAAAGGCGATCGCACTAAATATCATAATATTTTGCGAAGCTCTTTGCTCGGCTTCAAATTGACCACCGTACTGGATAAAATAGCCAAAAGGCAACTGCACCTCTCGTTTGACTTTAGCTTGAATTTCATTCACAACCGATCGCAAATCCCTACCTTTAGCATTAGCCGCCGCTACAATCAGGCGAGAAACATTCTCGCGGTTAATCGTATTGGGGCCCGTACCGTATTTAACAGTCGCAACTTGGGCGAGGGGAATCTTGTTACCGCTTGGAGTATCAACCAGCAAATTCTGAATAGTTTCTAAGTTATTTCGGGCTTCCGGCTGCAACCAAACAACTAAGTCAAAAGTTTGCTGCACCTCCAAAACTTGAGAAACAACCTTGCCGTTTAAAGCTGTCTCAATTATTTCAGAAATCTCTCCGATTTTTAAACCGTATCTACCCGCAGCTTGACGGTTAAACTTAATTTGAATTTGTGGCACTGGCACCTGCGGTTCTAGTTGCAAATCCACAATGCCTTCCACTGTTTTCATTTGCTCTTCAACTTTGGCACCGATGCTGCGAAGCTGATCCAAATCCGGGCCAAAGATTTTGACAGCAATCTGACTCCTGACACCAGATAAAACCTCATCCATCCGGTGAGAAATAAAACCGCCGATATTTGGTGCAACTCCCGGCAATTTACCAAACTCCTGCCGCAGCGACTCCAAAGTTTTCGGCCTGTTTTTCATGCCCTCCTCGCTTAAACCGATATCAATGTGAGCTAAATTAACTCCTGCAGCATCAGCATCACCCGGAGCTCTGCCCGATCGCACTTGCACGTATTGAAACCTGGTATCATCCTTCAGTGCATCTTCAATAGCAAAAGCCGCGCTATCTGTTGTCTCCAAAGACACCCCCGGATAAAGCATAATAGTATTCACCAAAGTTTGCTCCTGAAACTCCGGCAAAAACACCCGCCCAAAAGATGGCAAAATAATTAATGCAGCCACTATACTAGCAGCCGCAAAAGCTAAAATAATCGCCGAATAACGCATTGAAATTCTGATACAATAATGATAAATATGCTTGCAAAATCTCGGCAACCAAGGTTCTTTACCACTCATGCGTTTGGTAGGCAACAAAATAGCGCAAAGGGCCGGAGATATTAACAGCGATTCCAGACTAGAAATCACCACAACTACCAAATAAGTAATCCCCATAGGCGTAAAAATTCGACCTTCTACACCGGGCAAAGTAAAAATTGGCGAAAACACCACAATGCCAATAACAGTGGCTCCAATTAACGAATCGCGCACCTCCTGACTGCCATCAAAAATCACATCCATCACCGGGCGACGATGAAGAGAAGACGCATTTTCTCTCAAATTGCGGTAGGTATTTTCGGCATAGACGATCGCATCGTCGATCGCAGTGCCGATCGCCACCGACAAACCCCCCAAAGTCATCGTATTCAGCCCCAGCCCCAGCCAATACATCGCCAGCAACGCCAACAGCCAAGTTAGGAAGAAATCCAGCAAAACAACCGCCAGAGTGCGCCAATTCATCAAAAACGGGATGAGAATCAGGGTGACGATAATGCTACCTTCAACTAAAGCCGATCGCACATTCTCCACCGAGGAATTAATATATTCTTCCTGTCGAAAAGTCACAGTAACTTTAATATCTTTGGGCAGAGCTTGCTGCACCTCAGCCATTGCTGCCTCAACCGCTTTCGTTACCGTCGGAGTATCAGCAACTGGCTGTCTGTTTACCATCACAATCACAGCTTTTTTGCCGTTAAAACTGCCATCGCCCCGCTTGATAGCAGCCCCAATCTTGACATCAGCCACATCACTAATTCTGACGGGTGTTCCGTGGCGAGAGTCGATCGCCGATTGCTGCAAATCTTCCAGAGACTCAATCCGCCCCACCCCCCGGATTAAAGTTTCTCGATCCGGCGTAATTAAATACCCCCCCGGCGCGTTAACATTCGCAGCCGCCGCCGCTTCAGCAACTTGCTGCAAAGACACATTAAAAGCTTTCAACTTGGCAGGTTCTACTAATACTTGATACTGCCTTTCTTCGCCGCCGTAAGCTACTACTTGAGCAACGCCAGTCACTGCCAAAAGCCGATTTGTGACTTGCCAATCAACTAGACGGCGCACTTCCATCAAAGGAGTAGTTTCCGAGGTAAAAGCATAGGTAATAACAGTGCCCACAGGAGAAGTTGTGGGAGAAATTTGTGGTGTTTCTACCCCAGCCGGGAGTTTGCTTTGCGCTTGCTGCAACCGTTCTGTGATCAACTGCCGCGCTTGATAAATTTCAGTTCCCCAATCAAAGATTACCTTAACCGCAGAAAGGCCCACAGCCGAAGACGATCGCACTGCTGTCACCCCAGGAGTTCCATTAATTGCACTTTCAATTGGTAGTGTTACCAAAGACTCGATTTCTTCCGGCGCGAGCCCCGGTGCTTCTGTCTGAATTTCGACTTGCGGCGGTGCAAAAGGAGGGAAGACATCAAGGGACATTTTGGGGATGATAGAAAATGTCCACAGACTAACAATAATCGTGGCGACAACGACTAGCCAGCGACGGTTAATTACCCATCTAAGAATAGTGCTGAACATTTAATAATTTGGGAATTGGGCATTGGGAATTGGGCATTGGGCATTGATAAAAACAGCTCTCCGTGTATCCGTGACTTTCGTGTCGTGCTGTTACTTTAAACTCTTGACTTCTGTCTCTTGAGTTTTAACGTGATGGTTGTTATTGTTTAACAGCAATTCCTCGTCCCAGGTCGATGTAGAGGCGGAAAAACCATTATTTGCAGCATGGTTTCCAGAATCCGCTGCTATTGCTGGCAATTTGCGCCGATTTCCCCACAACACGCCGGCTGTGAAAGTCAGAGATGCGATCGCAACTCCTCCCCCTATTCCCGCCCACCATAAAGACACGGGTAAATTATTAAAATTAACCTCTGTTGCTTTTGGAGTTGCGTCTTTCTTTGCCTCGTCTTTTGAGGGCTTGCTGTCCCCCCGCAAAGATTGTGCGTAAAGTTGAGGTGCTCGCTGCGTTACTATCAAATCTCCCTCGAATAAACCCCTCTTAACTTCAACTAAATCTCCGGCCGTTTGACCGAGTTCAATTTCAACCGCTTGATAAGCATTGCCATTTTGGACGTAAACGGTTTTTTTCCCGCTAACATCCACTACCGCCGCACTCGGAATTGCTAAAATATTTGTGGCAGTTTTGTCTGTTAAAATCTCCAACTCCGCAAACAGTCCTGGCTTTAATTCACCGTTAATATTATCTAGTTCTGCTTTCACGGGTACAACCCGCGTTTCTCCTGACACGGATGACCCAATTAAGGCGATTTTTCCCTTGAAAGTGCGATCGGGTAAATTAGCGACTTTTACCCTGACTTCCTGACCCTTTTTTACTTGATTCAGGTCTTTTTCGTAAATATTGGCTGTGGCAAAAACGCGGCTGTCATTTAAGAGGCTCATCAACGGTTTTTCAGCGTTTACTGACTCGCCTGGGGTAATTTCGCGATCGGCTACCGTGCCCGAAATCGGAGCAACTACGGTAACGAGTCCTCGATCGTTGGCAACAGTTCCTAATTGTTGCAGTCGCGCTTGATAGGCTGCGTCAGCCAAGCGAATGCGCGACTGAGCGACTTCGACGGCAGTTTTGCCGCGTTTGAGTTGGTTCTCGGCTTCTAGGACTTCCCGGCGGCTCTGAGCTCTGGTAAGTTGAGCTTTTGCTTCTGCTACTCTGCCTTGAGATTCCCGCAATTCCCGCATTGGCAGGTCTACTTCGGCTTGTTTAATTTCGGTTTGGGCTTTGATAACTTCAGGACGGCTTTTTGCCTTAGCAACAGCGGCTTTTGCTTCTGCGAAGTGGGCTTGCGATTCCAGCATTGTGCGCCGCGCGATCGCCCCAGATGCCACTAATTCTTTGTCGCGATCGAACTGTTCTTTAGCAACAGTTAATTCTGTTTCTGCCCGCGCTATTTCTGCTTGCGCTATTTCAACTTGACGCTGATAGTTTTCTTGAGCGGCTTGCACCACGGAACGATTATTTACTAATTCTTGTTCTTGCTGGTACTGCTTAGTTACCGCTGTCAACTGGGTTTGGGCTTGGGCGATTTCTGCTGCGGATATTTGACTTTGGCGATCGTAATTTTCTCGTGCTAATTTGAGATCGCCTTCCGCTTGCTGCAAATCTGCCTCAGCTTCGGCACGTTTGGAGAGAGATTCAACCCGCAATTGTCCTAATTCTGAACTCGATACAACCGCAAGGGCTTGACCTTTTGATACTTTGTCCCCAGGCTTAACCAGCAACTCTACTACTTTCCCAGCAACAGGAGCCGTAACTTCTACTTTTTCGTTGGGTAAAGTTTCAATTTGTCCTGTGGTTTTGATGCCGATATCTAGTCGCTGGCGAGCGGCAGGGGAGACTTTAATTCCTAATCGTTTTGCTGTTTCGGCATCGACAGAAATAGCAGCAGGAGTTTCAGTTGTTTCGCCGCTATGGTGAAATTCATTTCCGTGGCCAGCGTGGGCAAAAACAGCGGCAGGAGAACTTAGCAAAATTAGGCTGAACAAACTTCCCGAAAAGCTGCTAATAATTGCCGGAGATTGAGCATATTTATGAAATATCATCTTTGGCATTGTCCTTGAAATCAGGTTGAGTGCCACAGGTTTAGCAGTTGGTATTTTGCCAAGGTAAGTAAGTGATACCCATTAAGTAAAGTTACTTATTAGCATTTTCCAAGAAGCGACCGCTAAGCAATGACCAAGAGCTAGAAATGCTCTACTCAACCTAGTATTTCATGGTCAAATGAAATTAGGATGAAATTTCGCATCAGCAGCCCAGATGCCCACCAGATTCTAAAATACGAAGATAAGTTTCGCCTAATGACAAGCGATTGGGCTGTATATTTTTTTCCGGTTTTTTAATCTCTGCTCGCGCTTCAATTTCGTTTGTCAATGCGCTGACTAGATCATCTACGGCTGTATTTGATTTATAAGTCGTGTTTAATTCCAAGCTATTCAATATCATACACTACCCTCTCTATCTATATAGCTTTTTGCTGACCTATCTACTACTTTAGAGGTAGAGTCAATCCAGTGTCTACAGTATTCTTACGTAATTTTCTACTACTTTAGAGGTAGGACGGTTCAATTATCTACAGTATGTGTAGGTACTCTCAGGAAACTGAGGTGGAGTCAGACAAATGCTGACAGCCACAGTCGAGCTACATTACTTTGTCTACCACGTTTGTCGCCACTTTTTCCTTTGCTCAATTACTTGCTTTTGTGAAGCAAGTATTTTCAGAACTCTTGAGCTACTGTGATTAATGTCACTCATTTTGGGGATTTGTGTCACCTTTTGTTTAGGGTAGCTAAATTACTGTTTGTACCAAGCTTGTCGCCACTGTTTCATTTGCTCAATTTCTTGCTTTTGCGAAGTCAGAATTTCTTGAGACAATTTCTTCATTTCCGGGCGTTTTGACTTCTTCAAAGCATCTTCAGCCATCACTAAAGCTCCTTCGTGGTGAGGAATCATCGCATTGATAAATCGCAAGTCAAATTGGTCGTCAGCGGCCCCTAAATCCATGCTCATCATCATGCTTTGCATTTGTTCGGGAGTCATTGCCATCATGTGACCCATGGGACCGTGATAAGCCATCGGCGTACTGCTGGCTTTGGGATACCAAGTTTTTCGCCACTCTTTCATTTGATTTATTTCGCGTTTTTGAGCAGCAATTATATCAGTGGCAAGTTTCTTCATTTCTGGGCGTTTGGATTGTTTAAGCACATCTTGAGCCATGTTTACAGCACCTTGATGGTGTACTGTCATGCCATCAATAAATCGCAAATCGTAGTCGGCATCAGCAGGGCCTAAATCCATTGACATATCGTGATTCATGCCATGATTCATGCCATGATTCATGCCACCCATGCCACCGCCTTGTACCACGTCTTGCTTGTTGTTTGCTTCAGTTGCAGCCGTAACATTTGGGGCTTGAGTTTCGCTGGAAGGGGCTTTTGAACAAGCTGCAAGCACTCCACTGGTAAAAGCGGCTGTGGCGGTCAACATCAGCGCTGCAAAGCCTGTTTTCAATGAAATTGGTTTCATAGAGCTTATATCCTTAAAACTGCCATTTATTTTCAGTTTTTCATATATAAATGAAATTAGGATGAAATTTTTCTGGCAAACTTGTAAAGAATTATTTCTGTGCCGTCGATCGCACTCAAAGTTAAGATTTACAGAACTCACTTGAACCTAATTATGTAGGGTACACAGTCCGCGCCTTACCCCTATGGGTAGGGTGTCAAACCACTTTTTTGATAATTCCTGATTTATTTTGCAATTCCCCTTGACTCTCCTGCGGACTGGAGACTTTACAATGGAGTTAATTCATTGATTGAGCAGAGTAGTTTCTGCTGAGGTTCAAATTATGACTTTACAGCTAAAAGTGCCTAAGATGGCTTGTTCTGCTTGTGCGACTACAATCACAAAAGCAGTCCAAGCCATTGACTCAGCCTCAACCGTTGAGGCGGATCTCAAGACAAAATTGGTCACGATTCAAACCGCTAAGTCCGAAAGTGAAGTGAGGAAAGCGATCGCATCTGCAGGCTATCCAACTATTTAAAGACAAAGGGTAAATGTCTCATTGAGGATGGCATCTATGGACAATCTCACTCTTAAATTGCGGGGCATGAGTTGTGCTTCTTGTGCTTCATCTATCGAACAAGCAATTCAATCTGTTCCCGGCGTAATTGAGTGTCGTGTCAATTTTGGGATGGAACAAGCAACCATCCAATACGACTCCAAGCAAACCAACTTAGAAACAATTCAATCTGCTGTTGATGATGCGGGATACCAAGCTTTGCCGCTTCAAGAAATGGCGGCTGTAGAGGATGATTCCGAACAAGCCGATCGCAAATCGGAATCTCAAACCTTGCAGCGGAAACTCTGGACAGCAGGTATCATCAGCATCCTGCTAGTTGTGGGCGCTATTCCAGCCATGACCGGCTTGCACCTGCCATTTATTCCCGCGTGGCTGCACAATTATTGGCTGCAATTAGCCCTGACATCCCCCGTACAATTCTGGTGCGGGAAATCGTTTTATGTGGGAGCTTGGAAATCCCTAAAACGGCGGGTGGCGACAATGGATACCTTGATTGCCTTGGGTACCAGTGCTGCTTACTTTTATTCTGTATTTGTGACATTTTTCCCAGGTTTATTCACAGCCAAAGGTTTAAATTCTGGCGTTTACTACGAAGTTGCAGCCAGCGTTATCGCCTTAATTTTGTTGGGAAAAACCCTAGAAAATCGGGCGAAGGGAGAGACTTCCGAAGCCATTCGCAAACTCATGGGTTTGCAAGCAAAAACTGCTCGGATAATTCGCAACGGGGAAGAGTTGGAAGTGCCGATCGCCCAAGTGGAGATTGGCGACATCGTGCAGGTGCGGCCGGGCGAGCAAATCCCCGTAGATGGAGAGGTAATTGAGGGTGCTTCGACGGTAGACGAAGCAATGGTTACGGGAGAAAGTTTGCCTGTCAAAAAGCAGCTTGGCGACGAAGTTATCGGAGCCACAATTAACAAAACTGGCAGCTTCAAGTTTCGGGCGACAAGAGTTGGAAAAGATACATTTTTAGCTCAAATTGTCAAGATGGTGCAGGACGCACAGGGTTCAAAAGCACCGATTCAAAAGTTAGCAGACCAAGTTACTGGTTGGTTTGTTCCCATAGTAATTGCCGTCGCTTTAGCTACTTTCATTATCTGGTTTAACGCGACGGGAAACTTCACTCTCGCCACAGTGACGATGGTGGAAGTGCTGATTATTGCCTGTCCCTGCGCTTTGGGTTTGGCGACTCCGACTGCTGTGATGGTGGGAACTGGGAAAGGTGCAGAAAACGGGATTTTAATTAAAGGAGCCGAGAGTTTAGAATTGGCTCACAAAATCCAAATTATCGTGTTAGATAAAACTGGAACTCTCACAGAAGGTAAGCCGACTGTAACTGATTTTGTGACAATTAAAGGAACGGCGAACAGCAATGAATTAAAGTTGCTGCAATTGGCGGCGTCTGTAGAGCGGAATTCGGAGCATCCTTTGGGGGAAGCTGTTGTTAGATATGCTCAATCTCAAGAGGTGAATTTGACGGATGTTAAGGATTTTGAGGCGATCGCGGGGAGTGGCGTGCGCGGAGTTGTAGGTGGAAAGTCGATCGCCCTGGGAACGCTGAGGTGGATGCAGGAACTAGGCTGCGATACTGAATATCTGGAACTGCGCGCGAGAGCTTTGGAAACTGCGAGCAAAACGGTTGTTTGGATGGCTGTAGAAGGCAAAATAGAGGCTATTCTGGGCATTGCGGATGCTCTCAAACCGTCGTCAGCGCAGGCCGTGAAAGCACTTCAAAAACTTGGTTTGGAGGTGGCGATGCTGACTGGAGATAATCGCGCGACTGCAGAGTCGATCGCCCAATCCGTGGGCATTACTCGTGTTTTTGCCGAAGTTAGACCAGACCAAAAAGCAGCTCAAATCCAAGCCCTGCAAGGGCAAGGAAAAATTGTCGCGATGGTGGGAGACGGGATTAACGACGCACCGGCTTTGGCCTTAGCAGACGTGGGAATTGCGATCGGCACCGGCACAGATGTGGCGATCGCCGCCAGCGACATTACCTTAATTTCAGGAGATTTGCAAGGTATAGTTACAGCAATTAAACTTTCCCGCGCCACCATGCGGAACATCCGCGAAAATCTGTTTTTTGCGTTTATTTACAACATCGCTGGAATACCGATCGCGGCGGGAATTTTGTACCCAATTTTTGGCTGGCTGCTCAATCCAATTATCGCCGGTGCAGCAATGGCTTTCAGTTCAGTCTCTGTACTTACTAATGCTTTGCGCTTGCGGAATTTTCAAGCCAAATCTAGTGCATAAATTTGGAGGAATGAGAAAAATGTTACACCATCGTCAAATTTGGGGAAGTCTCGCGAGTTTAGGACTTGTGATGGGAATGGCATCGGGAGTTCAAGCTTCCGAAATGTCCGTCCAGCATTCTACTTCAACGACTCAATTCCGCAGCATTGAACAGCCACTAGGTTTAAAAGTTGGCGTAACAATAGGTGGTTTGACATTAATAGGTTTGGAATTGTGGTGGTTTTTGTTCAGTAAAGCTAAAGGGCAGAAAGCTGAATATATTCAGGGGATACAAGAGTTGACTATTACTGTAGACGGGGGTTATGAGCCGGCCACTGTAGTTGTGAAAGCAGGTCAATTAGTCCGGCTCAATTTCTTGAGGCGCGACCCCAATAGTTGTCTTGAAAAAGTGTTGTTACCAGATTTCCACATTGTGCGAGAATTACCTCTAAATCAGGTAACTGCCGTTGAATTCACCCCTCAAAAACCTGGACGATACCTATTTACTTGCGGCATGAATATGTTTAGGGGTGTGGTGGAAGTACAAAGCTAAATCAAATAGACAGTTATCAACCTGCGGCAATGGCGACGGTTGAGGCGCGAGTTTTTTCAGCAAGAAATCGCTAAAATAGATGAAAGCTTAAAAAATTTGGAGTGAGCTAAATGCAACTACTACACACGATGCTCCGAGTCGGCAACCTGGAAGAGTCTCTCAAATTTTACACCGAGGTTCTGGGTATGAAATTGCTGCGAAAAAAGGACTATCCAGACGGTAAATTTACTCTGGCTTTTGTTGGCTACGGCGAGGAATCAGACACTACAGTTTTGGAATTAACATACAACTGGGGCGTCACAGAGTACAATTTGGGTGATGCTTACGGTCATATTGCGATCGGCGTTGACGACATTTACGGTACTTGCGAAGAAATTAAAGCCCGCAGCGGTAAAGTTATTCGGGAACCCGGCCCGATGAAGCACGGTTCAACTGTCATCGCTTTTGTGCAAGATCCAGATGGATATAAAGTTGAATTAATTCAACTGGAAAATCAAGGTAGCAACACCCAGAAAGTAGCAGCAACAACCGCATCCTAACTTTCTTAAGAGGGGGAAGGGGAAGGGAAAACTATCTTCCCTCTTCCGTTTTCCTTTGGACAACTGTCAACTGTCAACTGTCAACTGAAACTTTTAATTCGATCGCACCGACGGGACAAACTGTTGCAAATAAATTTTTTGCCACAATATAGAAAAACTGCTGCCTATTTGGCTTAAGCTATCAAATTTAGGAATTAATTTAGATTCTCGGCGCTTGTCTAAAGCAGCGATCCCCGAAAAAAATACAGATAATACTAACAAAAATACTACTATTACACTAAATAAAATAGTCCAATAAACTAGAAATTCGCTTGTGTAGCTGACCCCGAATATCCAGTTAATCACTAAATCCGATAAATACAAAAACAGCCCTACTGAAAACCCCACCCTGAATAATAGCCACGTCCACTTAAACATATCTGTTGCAGTCTTGCTATTTTTGGACGCAGAAAGTTCTAACTCTCTAATTTGGCTATTAATATTTGAGGTGATTTCATACACAGTATACTGCAAAGCATCTCTGATATAATTGAGTTCATTGTCGAGGTTTATGCACTGCTCGGATGTACTTTTATCCAAGCTCAGGTTTTGGATTTTTTTACGGTGCGCCGCCAGTTTATTGTCTAGAGTGTAATCCCATTTTTCCAGTCGATCTACAGTCAAATACAAAAGTTCTCTATTAGCATCTAACAAGCTCTGGCAATTTATGATTGACTTAACTAACTTGCTGAGATTGTTGATATGCTCCTCTAGAGTATTTTGGGATTCCCTTTGTTTAGCTGACAATAAACTTGCGAGTTCGACATCCCGATCGCCACACAGCGCCAAAGCCTCACAATACAAGTCGTCAATTTCCATTTGACCGAAATACAGTGACGCTTTGTACTCTTCTATTTGGGGAAGAGTCAGACATTCTAATGGCTGATATTTTACATTAAATTTATATACAAGCGCTGTCATAATCTGCGCCGATTTTCGGTCTAGCTTATCTTTGTAAGGTTCTAAAATAATTGTAGCTAGATTTTTGACTTTCGCTTCCGGGTGGTGCAGGAACTCAAAAATTTTGGCAAGTATTTTAGAGAATTCCCAGTCATTAAAATTATTTTCTGCAACTTCCAAAAAGTTTGTTACCGCTGCATCGTTTTCGGCATTCAATTTGTAGGGACCCGTAAGTGCGATCGCAGCAAATACTCGATCGATCCAAAACAGATATTCTTCGCAATCCATTGGCAGACTGGGCAGCAGCCAGCTAGGGCCGTACACCCAAAAATCGAGACAATTCTCATATTCCTTGTGGCTGTCATGTCTGCTGCTGTCACCTAAAGCAAATTTGTTGCTTGCTAATAGTTGAATTTGCTCTTCTACCACCCGTCGCTCAATTTCCTCTGCATTGATTGTGGCATTGACAGCACCTTCCTTGCCTTGCCCTTGCCCTGCTTCATCCAACCAAATTGACTTAATACTAACAGCCGCAGACCACCGAATTAAAGGAGTTGCTCCCCCTAGCGCTTCCTGTTCTAACGCCGCCAGCAGATTTTTGCTAAAATCACTTGCTCTAGCTTCTCTCTCACTTGATATCAGCCCCTCTCGCACCTTCCCCAATGCCTGAATTGCCAAAGCCCGAAACAGCAAATTCGGATGCGGTTTTCTGACGGCTTGCGGTATATTTTCTCTGAATATTCCGCTGTTGGGTACGCCCAAAACTTCAGCAAAAGGCTCGATGCCGCACTGTTGCAGGAATTTTTCAACTAGGTTTATTCTTTGCCAAGGTTGAGTATATTTAGTGAGAAGGAAGATTAGTGCTGTGCCGCTGCACCCCCTTGACTCAGGGATGTTAGTGCGATCGAGTTTCCACACATTGCTCGTCATAATTTGTCGCGATGACAATTACTATATCTTGACGCTGTTGTTTGATGCTCAGTTCAATTTTACATCTACTGCTGCTTTTTGTCAATATTCGTCCTGGACGCATAGGCAATTTGAAACCCGGTTTCACGAGGAAATTTATTATAACTCAAGCCTAGATTTTCCCTATAAAGCTAGTTAATAAAAGCCAATATGAACCCCGAACTAAATATATTATTTAGCAATAATTGGTCAAATGTCCAAAGTATAGGTTGGGGCACGAAACCCAACCTAATATAGTTATTTTTTGGTTGGGGCTTTTAATATTTTGTCGCTTACCATTTGATCAACGATTAAGTCGCTGATAATTTGAGCTCCGTGGGAGGTAAAGTGCAAGCCGTCATTATTTTTAACATAGCCTCGCTTACCCGATTTATTAGCAACTACTGGAACAAATTTTCCTGCTTGTGCAAATGTCTCCCAAGTAGAAATAAATTCGATTTTGGATGAAGATTTGCTGGCATTTTTATAAATATCGTTCATGATGGGAAAAGCTTTTAGATACGAAGATTTGTTAGGGATCGATTGACCGACCCAATACACTTTTCTGACGGATGACGAATCCAGTAAGTTGGCATATCTTTCAACTCTTTCTTGATAAGCTTTTTGCCATTCCTTGGTCAGGACAGCGCGGCCTTTTCCTTGAGAATCAATAATATTTTGACGGTCATTTGCTCCGAACAAAACTATCACTACATCCGGCTGGTAATTATTAAAAATTTGGCTAGTTCTGGCATACCAATCATAATAATCTATCCGATTTAATCCAGTCGAGACCTTATAGTCTATTTTGGTATCGGCGATATTGTATTTTTTCTTAAGAGTGTACTGGAGTTGAATTCCTAAGTCGAACATTACGGAATCTCCAATAAATAAAAATTTGCGATAAGGTATGGTCAGTTTGGGTTTAGCTGGAGTTGGTTTTTTAGCAGTAGCAGGCTTTGGGGGTTGAACGGCAGTTTTTGTTTCGGTTTTGACAGGAGGAAGTTCTGATTCTTTGGGGATGGTATCGAAGTTAATATCTTTAATTTTGCTCCAAAAATCTTGTTCGGATTTTCGGAAACCGTCTATTTCAATCTGGCGCGCGGCTTGTTTAATTTCTGGACTGGCGAAAGGAGTGGAAGCGAAGCTTTTCAGAAATAATGATAAATTGGAAAATATTAAAGTGAGAATGACAGAAGTAACAATTAGCAAAAATTCCCGGTCTTTCATATTTCTTAAAAATTAAAGTAAATAAAAGGCGGAACGGTACTTGGCCCCAACATCAAGATAGTATACACGAGCAGCGAAACTAAGACAACCCGAAAGAAAATGTTTTTTAATGACAATAGGGTTTGCAATCGTTGGGAGATGCGATCGCCCCACAAGTTGATCGCGCCAATGACTGCAATTACTAAATACAATTGCCAAAAGTTAAATTGAAAAGTTGCTACAGCAGGATTGACAATTCCTTCAAAAAAACTCACCGCAGTTTCCCAGTTGGGAGTGCCGAAAAATACCCAACTACAAGTAACAAAACTAAATGTTAACAACCAACTGCAAAATTTAGCAAATCGGGGAAAGGCATAGTCTAATTTAAAGTGGATAGCTTGGGGGATATCTTTACATAAATGGTTGACAATTAATCCTAAACCGTGAATTGCTCCCCAGAAAATAAAGTTTAAACCGGCGCCGTGCCACAATCCGCCGATCGCCATTGTTAAAAATAGATTTAGGTACTTTCTCAACTTGCCGTATTTGTTGCCGCCAAAGGGAAAGTAAACGTAATCCCTCAGCCACTCGGAAAGACTGATGTGCCACCTTTTCCAAAATTCTTGCAGACTGAGCGATCGGTATGGCATATTAAAGTTAGCAATGGGTTTAAAACCCAGCAAACAGGAGATGCCGTTGGCTAAATCCGAGTAGCCGCTGAAATCTACGTAAATCAAACAGGAATAGGAAATTGCCGCGAGGATTAAATCGATGCTGCTGTACTGCTGGGGGACTTTGAAGGGCAAGTCAGTGAAGTTAAACAAAAAGCTGGCTAAAGTATATTTTTTGAATAGTCCAGACAAAATCAAAACTATAACTTCTTCAATTTTATAGTCGTATTTTTCCTGTGAATTTAGCTGCAAGTAAAATTCGCGAGCTCGCGAGATTGGCCCGGAGGCAATTTGCGGAAAATAGGTAATGTAGGCGGCATAGTCTACAAATTTCGGACAAGGGATTTTTTGCTGGTAGCAGTCGATTAAATGAGAAATCATTCTAAAAGTATAGAAAGACACGCCGACGGGGGCAATTATTTGCAAAACTGGAAAGTTGGCTGGAATTTGTAGCTGATTCAGTACCTCAAATAAGGAAGTTACAAAGAAGTTGCAATATTTAAAGATGCCTAGATAGCCAATGTTGAAAATTAGACCGGAGATTAAAGCAAATTTTTTATACTTACTCTTGCAGAGAACCCGGAGAATGATATAATTGTAGACTGTAGAGAAAATGAGGAGCAAGAGACAGTCAAAACTCCAAAACGAATAAAATAATAAACTCGCAACTAACAAGACAATTTTATACAAATCGACTTGGGGTTTCACAGAGACGATCAGGCTAAAAATAATTAGGAAAAAAACTAGAAATTGGTAAGTGGGAAATAGCATAAGTCTCAGCCGATAAAAAATCTTGTTTCTGGCAATATTTTTATAAGTACGGCTAGCGAACCTATCCCCAAGGGTATCGCCAGAGTCGGTCTGAACGCACCAAATTTCGGGGTGGATTGCGGAGTGTAAGCTTTTGCAACAGGTCAATTAGGCCACAACTTCCGCCTTAGTTAACCGCACTCATAAATTCATAATCCTGTTTAAAGATTATGATGGTTGTGAGACGATGTATTAACGGATAACAACAGGAATCCCCTTGATTGCGAGGAACCAACGTGCAGCCAACAGACCCTAGCAAATTTACAGATCAAGCCTGGGAAGCCATTGTCAAATCCCAGGATGTAGCCCGCCGCTTTGCCAATCAGCAGCTAGAGGTTGAACATTTAGCCATCGCCCTTCTCGAACAGCAAGGCCAGGCCAACAGCATTCTCAGCAAAGCTGGAGTCGATGCCCCTCGCTTGGCCCAGCAGTTAGATGCTTTTGCCAAACGACAGCCCAGAGTTGCCAACGCTGACCAACTATACCTCGGTCGCGGCTTAGAAGTGATGTTAGATGTTGCCGAGGCCACCAGGGCGACTTGGCAAGATAATTTTATCGCCGTTGAACATTTATTAATTGGCTTAGTAGAAGACGAACGAGTCGGTCGCAGGTTGCTGACAAAAGGCGATGGGCCGCCGGGCCGCCCCGGTTACGATCGCAAACCCCCAGCCGGTACACTCGATCGACCAAAACTCGAAGAAGCCATCAAATCTTTCCGCGCCACTGCTAAAGCCCAAGAAAAAAATTCCGAAACCGGGAAAGGCAGCCGCAGCAACGCTAAAGCCCAAGATCAAGATGGCGAAGCTAACTCCGACGCCCTCAGCAAGTACGGCCGCGATTTGACAGAAGCCGCCAAAGCCGGCAAACTCGACCCAGTAATCGGCCGCGACGAGGAAATCCGCCGCGTGGTACAAGTTCTTTCCCGCCGCCAAAAAAACAATCCAGTGTTAATTGGCGATCCCGGAGTCGGAAAAACTGCGATCGCCGAAGGTTTAGCCCAGCGAATTGTCAACGGTGACGTACCCGAATCTTTGAAAAATCGCCAGCTATTTAGCCTCGACATGGGCAGTTTAATTGCTGGGGCAAAATTCCGGGGCGAATTTGAAGAACGATTGCGATCTGTTCTGCGGGAAGTTATCGATTCCGACGGGCAAATTGTCCTATTTATTGACGAATTACACACCGTTGTCGGGACTGGTGGCGGTGGCAGTTCCGGTTCGGGAATGGATGCGGGAAATTTGTTAAAACCAATGTTGGCGAGAGGCGAATTGCGCTGCATCGGCGCTACAACTCTCGACGAATTCCGCAAGAATATTGAAAAAGATCCTGCACTAGAACGCAGATTTCAACAAGTATTTGTCGGCGAACCCAGCGTTGAAGATACTGTTTCGATTTTGCGCGGATTGAAAGACCGTTACGAACGCCACCACGGGGTAAAAATTACTGATTCGGCCCTGGTAGCTGCTGCAACTCTGTCTTTTCGCTATATTTCCGATCGCTTTTTGCCGGACAAGGCGATCGACCTCGTAGATGAAGCGGCCGCCCACTTGAAAATGGAGATTACCTCTAAACCTGTGGAATTGGAAGGCATTGACCGCCGCGTGATGCAGTTGGAAATGGAAAAATTGTCGATCGAAGGCGAAGGAAAAGGTGCTCTAGCCCCTGGGCTCGGCTTCCGCGTCGAACGCATCACATCGGAGATTGATATCTTAAAAGTCAAGCAGGAAAAATTGTCCTCTCAGTGGTTGGGCGAAAAGCAGTTGTTGGATGCAATCAATAAATTGAAAGCAGAAGAAGACCAACTGCGAGTGCAAATCGAACAAGCAGAAAGGGCTTACGATTTGAATAAAGCCGCACAGTTAAAGTACGGCAAGTTGGAAACTGCGGTGCGCGATCGCGAAGCGAAAGAAGCGGAACTTTTGAAACAGCAAGCTCAAGGTTCTTCCCTGCTGCGCGAAAAAGTTACTGAGGGCGATATTGCAGAAATTGTCGCCAAATGGACGGGCATTCCGGTTAATCGGTTGTTAGAATCCGAACGCCAAAAATTGCTGCAATTGGAAAAACACTTGCACCAAAAAGTCATCGGTCAAGAGGAAGCTGTAACAGCCGTGGCAGCGGCAATTCGACGCGCTAGGGCGGGCATGAAAGACCCCGGGAGGCCGATCGGCTCTTTCTTGTTTATGGGCCCCACAGGCGTCGGGAAAACTGAGTTAGCGCGGGCGTTGGCGGAGTTTTTGTTTGACAGCGATGATGCGATCGTCCGCATCGATATGTCGGAATACATGGAGAAGCACAGCGTTTCTCGGTTGGTAGGAGCTCCTCCCGGATATGTCGGTTACGATGAAGGGGGACAACTTTCCGAAGCAGTGCGGAGACATCCTTATTCGGTAGTGCTGTTTGACGAAGTGGAAAAAGCGCACCCGGACGTATTTAACATTTTGCTGCAAGTGTTGGATGACGGCAGAATTACCGATTCTCAAGGTCGAGTGGTTGACTTTAGAAATACCGTAATTGTGATGACTAGCAATATCGGCAGCGACCACATTTTAGACGTGTTTACTAAGAAGGAAAAAACCGTCAAAAAACCTGCTAGTCGGAAGCAGGAAACGAAAGATTTGTCAAGTCAAAAGACAGATTATAAAGTGGCTGCCGACGGTACTGTTGAGGTGTCGGCAGAGCGAGTCGATACTGCCGAGAAGAGTGAAAATGAAAATTTATTGACTCAAGAACGGGAGACAGACCAAGAGTACGAACAGATGTTAAAACGGGTGATGACAGCCCTGCGATCGCACTTCCGGCCCGAATTTCTCAATCGGGTGGACGAGATAATTTTGTTCCACACTTTGAGCAAGGTGGAACTGCGGCAAATCGTCAGTATCCAAGTGAAGCGGATCGAGCGGTTGTTGGCCGAGCAAAAAATTACTTTGGAACTGTCGGATGCGGCGAAAAACCATATCACAGATGTCGGTTACGACCCGGTTTACGGCGCTCGTCCCTTGAAACGCGCCATCCAGCGGGAGCTGGAAAACCCGCTGGCAAACAAGATTCTGGAAAATGCGTTTGTGGAGGGAGATACAATTGCGATCGACTGTGAAAATAACACTTTGCAATTTCGCAAAAAAGATTCTCGCCCAGCGCTGACAGGTAAGAGTTTGTAGTTGCCGAACAGCTAGGAACAGGCAAGATGCCTGTTCCACAAACAATCAATTGTTCTTGGGGAGCAGGCATCCTGCTTGTTATTAAAAATGGTGCAACCTGTTACGCAATATGCTTGTTCCACAAATAATAAGTCTTCTTGTGGAACAGGCATCTTGCCTGTTATTGAAAATGGTGAAACCTGTTACTTGATATCAAGAATTCGAGATGGTGCGGCTGCCGTAAGCATCGAGGCTGTAGGCGGGAACGCGAACGCGGTAATCAACTTCTGTTCCCGTCACTGATTTTGCCAGTTGTTCAAAAGATTCATCATTCCAATTGCGCTCGTGGATGGGCTTTGACTGTTCCCCGAGGAAATATGCTTGAGTGCCAATTACTGAGGCCGCGACCCAACCGACGATTAAAAGAGCGATTACAATAGTCATTTTTGCTTTTTCCTTAAGTTTTGTTGCTTTATGTAAATAAATGTAACAAAACTCAGCAATTAACGTCAAGGTAGTGTACTGTCGTGGCAACCGTCCGGCAGGTAGTAAATACCGCACCTAATCCTGAGTCTGTAGGGTGTGCTTAGTGTCAACAAGGGCTCGATCCCCCCTAGCCCCCCTTAATAAGGGGGGACAAGAGTGTTCTCAAAGTCCCCCTTATCAAGGGGGATTTAGAGGCATCTAGACTGGGCTACCAGCGAGAGATACAGAGGGGTTTCAGGCTTAAGTTGACACGCCTTGGTAGGGTGGGCACTACCGCGCATCGCTAGCTAGCACAGTACCCGGATTGTGAACTGTATCCGAAATAGCAAAACAGATTGTTGAGATTTTATAGTTAAGAAGTTATAAGTTTTGCGTTAATAAATTACGATTAAAAGTCTGCCGCTGGCATGACGATCGCGGTCAAATTATAAGTTATGATTTATCAGTTTGGATTGGAACTAACAAATCCCAATTACCAAATTTTAAGTACAAATTCTCAATTACCAATCATCGCTACAAATCATGCCAAACTCAATCTTAAATAACGACCCGTTGTGGTTCAAAGATGCGATTATTTACGAAGTACCTGTTCGGGCTTTTGCCGACAGCAATGCAGACGGCATTGGCGACTTTAGAGGACTGACTGAAAAACTGGATTACCTGCAAAACTTGGGAGTAACAGCAATTTGGGTACTGCCATTTTTTCCCTCGCCGCTCCGAGACGACGGCTACGATACATCTCACTATACTACCGTCAACCCGATTTACGGCACATTAGAGGACTTTAAAGACCTTTTAGAAGCAGCGCACCAGCGGGGAATTCGAGTCATTATTGAGTTAATTGTTAACCACACTTCCGACCAGCACGCTTGGTTTCAGCGAGCGCGCCGCGCCCCGAAAGGCAGTAACGAAAGAGATTTTTATGTGTGGAGCGACACCCCGGAAAAATATCAAGATGCTCGGATTATTTTCAAAGATTTTGAAACCTCTAATTGGGCTTGGGATGCCGTAGCAAAAGCTTATTACTGGCACCGTTTTTATTCCCACCAACCCGATTTGAATTACGACAATCCGGCCGTGCGCCAAGCTATCTTAGATGTGGTAGATTTCTGGTTGGCACTTGGAGTAGACGGACTGCGAATGGATGCGGTGCCTTACCTGTACGAGCGCGAAGGTACTAACTGCGAAAACCTGCCAGAAACTCACGTATTCCTCAAGCACTTGCGGAAGCACGTAGATGAGAAATTCCCGAACCGGATGCTGCTTGCTGAGGCGAATCAGTGGCCGGAGGATGCGGTTGAATATTACGCTGCTGGCGATGAATGTCACATGAACTTTCATTTTCCGCTGATGCCGCGTTTATTTATGGCTTTGTATATGGAAGATAGCTTCCCCATTAGCGACATTCTCCAGCAAACTCCGCAGATTCCCAATAACTGTCAGTGGGCATTATTTTTGCGGAATCACGATGAATTGACGCTGGAAATGGTGAGCGATGAAGACCGAGATTATATGTATCGGGTGTACGCTCAAGACACTCAGGCGAGAATTAATTTGGGCATCCGCCGCCGCTTGGCTCCTTTGATGGGAAATAACCGCCGCCGCATCGAGTTGATGAATGCTTTGCTGCTGTCTCTTCCGGGTACGCCGGTGCTTTACTACGGCGATGAAATTGGCATGGGAGACAATATCTATTTGGGCGATCGCAACGGGGTGAGAACTCCGATGCAGTGGAGCGGCGATCGCAATGCCGGTTTCAGCCGTGCTAACCCGCAGCGGCTGTACGCACCGCCAATTGTTGACCCTGAATATCACTACGAATCTGTTAACGTGGACGCGCAGCGGGCGAATCCGAGTTCTCTTTGGTGGTGGATGAAACGCCTGATTGCAATTAGGCAGCGCTTCCAAGCATTCGGCCGTGGAACTTGCGAGTTTCTGTACCCGGAAAACCGCAAAGTTTTAGCTTTTGTACGCACTTATCAAGACGAACACATCCTCGTAGTGGCTAATTTGTCGCGCTTCGTCCAGACCGCAGAATTAGACCTTGCGGCCTTTAAAGGTGCTGTTCCGGTGGAGATTTTCGGCCGCACGGAGTTTCCTCCCGTTGGCGAGAATCCTTACTTTTTGTGCTTGAGTCCTCACACTTTTTACTGGTTTACTCTTACTGTTAAACACGAAGATTTTTCGCTGCACGGTGTTCCCACAAACTTGCCTACTTTGGCGGTGATAGGCAATTGGAAAACTGCTTTTTCTACCAGTCAGTTAAGCGATATGCTGCTTAATATTTTGCCGGGATACCTGCGGCGCAATCGCTGGTTTAGCGGTACAGATAGGACAATTCAATCATTAGAAATAAGTGAGATTGTACCGATTGAATGTAAAGATAGTGCGGGGGAGCAATCTCAAGTTTACATTCTGTTTTTGCAGTTGAATTATACTGAAGGTATGCCGGAAACTTACGTTTTGCCTTTAGGGTGGGAAGAGATGAAAGGCGATGTGGACGATCGGGCGATCGCGCGCCTGCACTTCCCAGAAACCAACAAGGAAGTCGGGGTACTATTTGATGCTGCTGGTGACAAAGGTTTTCTGAGCGCGCTGCTGGAGGCGATCGGCAATTCTCGCAGTTACAGAGGTGTTGCAGGTCAACTCGTAGGAATTGCCGACCGTGCATTCAGCTCAGAACAAGATTTATCGCACCTCGACCCTCACCTGTTCAAAAAAGAACAAAGCAATACATCCGCAGGTTACGGCGACCGCTTCGTCCTGAAAATATTGAGAAAAGTCGAGGAAGGAATCAACCCCGAATTAGAAATCGGGCGCTTTTTAACAGAGCGCAATTCGATCCAACACTACGCTCCAATTGCCGGAGCATTGGAATATCACACACCAGCAAAACAAGTCCTTACAGTCGGAATACTACAAAATTTAATCCCCGACAGCGTAGATGCTTGGTCTTATACATTAGACACGCTGCGCGACTATTTCGAGCAAGTAATGACAGTAGAAGCAAAGCATTCCGGCGAGAATTTATCTACTGCCCCCGAAAATTATTTGCCGAACGCTTTGACCGGACAAACCCAGCGGCAGCAAAACTCGCTAGTAGCCGATTTATCCCTAGAAATTCCGGCATTAGCTCGCGAACTCATCGGCTCTTACTTAGCATCAGCCGAACTTTTAGGTCAGCGGACAGCCGAACTTCACCTCGCTTTAGCTGCTGACACAGAAAATCCCGCTTTTGCCCCAGAAAGCTTCACCTCCTTTTACCAGCGTTCCATCTATCAATACATGAGAAATGTGGCCGGAAGAACTTTGCTGGAGCTGAAAAAACGGATGTCCAAACTGCCGCCAGAAATACAAAAATCGGCTCAAAAGGTCCTCAACCGCGAAGACTTGCTCATGGAACGTTTCAAGTCTATTTTGAACTTGAGAATCACGGCCGATAGAATTCGCTGTCACGGGGACTTTCATTTCGGGCAAGTTCTTTATACAGGCAAAGACTTCGTAATTATTGATTTCGGAGGAGAACGGAATCGACCGTTAAGCGAGCGGCGGATGAAGAGGTCGCCTCTGCGAGATGTTGCAGGAATGCTGCAATCTATAAGTTATGCTGTTACTTTGGCACTCCGCAATGAAGTAGAAAGTGGGATGATTCGCCCGGAAAATCTCCCGGAGATGCAGCAGTGGGCAAACGTTTGGCACCGCTGGGTCAGCCTCACTTTTGTTAAGAGCTATTTGGCAACAGCAGCCGATGCAGATTTCTTGCCCAAATCTATACCGGAACTACAAGTTTTGCTGGATGCTTACATTTTGGAAAAAGCGGTTGGCGAGCTAGCCTACGAACTTAATTACCGCTTGGATTGGGCGCACATTCCGCTGAAGCGGATTGTAGAATTGCTGAATATATAAGGGCGGGTTTATCTATACTCATTAGGGTGCGTGGCTTTTTAGTTACTCAATTAACAGCGAGATGCTGGAGAGTCGCGCACCTTACATGAGACCCAATCTGCTTTGATAACGATTTTCGGCGAATATAATTCGCTCTTCTACAAACAAATTCCGCGCCCAGCGAGGCGAGAAGAAAAAATGGTAAAAAACTGATTTCCTATTACTTAAAATAAAGAGCGGCTTGATATAAAACTTGTTCTTGATGAGTTAACAAAGTGCAGTCAGAAAGCGGGTAAGCCACACAAGTAACAGCGTAGCCAGCTTGCAATTCTGACGGCTTCAAAAACTTTTGTTCGCTTTGGTCGATTTCACCGCTCAGCAGTTTGACAACGCAAGCAGAACACTCGCCTTGCTTGCATCCATTCGGCAAGCGGATGCCGGCATCTTCTGCCATATCTAAGATATACTGGTCGTCTGGGACTGCGATCGTGCGATCGAGCGCGAGAGCCTCATTCACCAACCGAACTTGATAAACAGCCATTTCCACCTCTTATATTTGGATTGCTTGTATTCAACTAAAATAGATGATTACAACTTACAGAAAAAATCAAAATGTAGGGTGCCGACGGAGGATATGCCACTATACATGATACCTAAAAAACCCAGTATTTTCAAAACACCGGGTTTTTGAGAAACCACAACCTCGATCGCTATACTAGACAAGTGCTTCTTGATAATCGAGATTTTCATCTAGATAAATAGCCCGAATATCCTCCGGCAAGTTGGATTCTAAACTTTGATATCCTTTTTGCAGCAAAGCCTTTACCTGAGCGGGGGAAATAGCTTCGCCTTCTGCTTGCAAATAAGCGGCAATTCGAGTTTCGCTCCAGCGGAAAGTCTGAGCCATCAGTACCACTAAACGCGGCAGCGGCGCTAACAATTCTAAGGCTTGTTTGACGTAACACCACAGGGGAGGCGGAGCCGATTGCAAAGAGTAGTGAATCGACTCAACAGGGGGCAATTCAGCTTGATTTATGCAGACTGCGGTGACATTAATCAGCCAGTTTTGGAGACTGAGATTTCCGCCATCAGACTCTTGGATTTCGCGGCGCAAATCGAGGCCTCGCAGTTCGTGATAGATGTGCAGCCAAGTGTGGGCAAATAGGTAATCGCCTTGTACGGGCGATCGTACGGAATGGCGAATCAGGGAGTGTACAATTTGAGCGTAGCGGCAAAAAATCGCCGTGAAGAAGCGACCCTGATCGGGATGGTTTTGAAACAGAGTCAATAATTCCTGGTCGCTGTGATGGAACAGGGATTTGACCACAGGATGGTTGAGTTCTGAAAAATTAGGTGTTTGCACAATTGTTCCGGAATAGCTTGGAGAATAAATGCGGGTGCAGCCCGATTCTACAACACGATATACATTTGATGCAAGTGCTGGAAAATTATGTTGATATTTAAGTTAATTAATTATATAATATCGCCAAATGTTTGTATTCCATGAAGAAGTCCACAAGCATGAACAACTTGAAACAAGTTAGCATCTATACTCGTGGTATAACTACGGCGAGCAGTGCTGGCGGATATGGGGCAATCTTGCTGTATGAAAATCATCGCAAGGAACTATCAGGCGGATTTCAGTTAACTACAAATAATCGTATGGATATTCTTGCTGCAATTGAAGGTCTGAAAGCACTCAAAACAAGATGTAAAGTGACGCTATACAATAACAACGGCTACCTTGTAGATGCTATTGCCAACAATTGGGCGCTGCGCTGGCAAGCTAATAACTGGAAAAATAGCGAACAGAAACCTACTGCTAACGTAGATTTGTGGGAGGAATTACTCCAATTATGTTCCCAACACGACGTTGAGTTTATTAGAATTAAGGAATGTGCGGGCAACCAAGAATATCAACGCTGCAATTATATTTCCAGACAAGCAGCCAATCAACAAAACTTACCAGCAGATGAAGGCTATCAACGGTGAACCCCGCTAGGAAAACCATATCCTCCGCCTCCGGGAGTTTCAATTACAAACACATCCCCCGGCTGCATTTCCACAGTCGCCGTACTCCCCAATTCTTCAACTTTTCCATCAACCGTTTCAACATAATTCCGCCCAACTTTCCCCGCTGCACCCCCATTCAAACCGCAAGGAGAAATCACCCGCCTCCCCGATAAAATTCCCGCCGTCATCGCCTCCCGAAACCGCACTCGCCGCACAACTCCATTACCGCCGCGATGAGATCCATTCCCCCCACTATTAGCCAGAATTTCAAAATTTTCTAACAACACCGGGAAGCGCCATTCTAATACTTCAGGATCGGTTAAACGCGAATTAGTCATGTGAGTTTGCACCGCATCAGTACCGTCAAAATCTGCACCAGCACCCGAACCGCCGCAAATAGTTTCATAATATTGATAGCGCTGATTTCCAAAGGTAAAATTATTCATAGTTCCCTGAGAAGCCGCCATCACTCCCAAAGCACAATACAAAGCATCGGTAATATTCTGCGATGTTTCCACATTTCCGGCAACTACCGCCGCTGGATAGCGAGGATTCAGCATACAGCCTTCGGGATTGATGATTTCGAGAGGTTTCAAACAACCCGCATTTAGAGGAATATCGTCATCTACCAACGTGCGGAAAACATACAAAACAGCGGCTTTGCACACGGCTGCAGGAGCATTAAAATTGTTGGTTTGTTGAGCAGAAGTGCCAGTAAAATCTATTTTTGCACTGCGGGCAGATTTGTCAATCGTAATCGCTACCTTAATTTGTCCGCCACTATCCATCGGATAAGTAAATTCGCCATCTTGCAACACATCAATTACCCTGCGTACCGACTCTTCCGCATTGTCTTGTACGAAGCCCATATAAGCTTGCACAGTCTCTAATCCATAATGTTCTACCATCTTGAGCAGCTCTTCTGCGCCGCGCTTGTTAGCAGCAATTTGTGCTTGTAAATCTGCTATATTTTGAGCGGAATTGCGAACATGAAAATTCCCCGCTGTCAGAAGTTCTAGTAATTCTTTTTCTCGAAAGTTGCCCTTGCTTACTAACAGCAAATTGTCAAGCAATACGCCTTCTTCGGTTACTGTTGTACTGTTAGGAGGCATGGAACCGGGAGTAATGCCGCCGATATCGGCGTGATGCCCCCGCGAGGCAACATAAAACAAAGGAAGGGAGGAATCACGATCGAATACTGGAGTAATAACGGTGATGTCTGGTAAATGCGTGCCGCCGTTGTAGGGATTGTTAGAAACATAAACATCGCCGGGTAGAATCGCATTGCCATGTGCTAAAATTAAAGCTTCAACGCTTTCGCTCATCGATCCCAGATGTACGGGAATGTGCGGCGCGTTGGCAACTAATTGCCCGTTTTTGTCGAAAATTGCACAGGAAAAGTCGAGGCGTTCCTTGATGTTGACTGAGGAACTTGTGTTTTGCAATGTGACGCCCATTTGTTCGGCGATCGCCCGAAACAAATTATTAAAAATTTCCAGCAAAACCGGATCGGATTTAACAGCAGATAAACCCGAAGGAACGCGGATATTATCTGCGTCCATCTGCGTGCATCTGCGGTTCAAAATTAAATCATTATTTTCGGTGATTTCCCCTTCCCAGCCCGGTTCTATGATATTAGTTCCCGTTGCTTCAACAATCATAGCAGGGCCTTCTATGCAGTCGCCCGATCGCAAATCGTCTCTCTGATAAACAGGCGTTTCCCGCCACCCGCCAGCAACATACATTTGCACCGTTGAAATTGCTTGCACAGGCAAGATGCCCGTCCCACCAGAGGGGGAAATTGTGGATGCTTCCGGCACATCCATTCTTTCTACAACTTCCACCGAAACCGCTTCCACAATCAGCGGTTTTTCTGGCATAATAAAACTGTAACGCTGTCGGTGTGCTGCTTCAAATTCAGCCTGCATCGCCTCAATATTGTCAGCAAAATTGACCGCCAAAACCGAGTCACTTCCCTGATATTTTAAGCGCAACTTGCTAACAACTAAAACCTCTGACTGATTCTCTGTGTTCTCTGCGCCTCTGCGGTTCAATTCCCTCTTTCCCTCAGCCTCCAATTCGGTTAAAATATGATGCAAATCAGCTAATAATTCTGCATTTAATTGTTGCTCGATCGCCCTTTCGCGAATAGCCCGCACATCAGCCAAACCCATACCGTAAGCCGACAGCACGCCCGCATAAGGGTGAATAAATACCCGTTTCATCCCCAAAGCATCGGCGATCGCACAAGCGTGTTGGCCGCCCGCACCGCCGAAACAGCACAATGTATACTCCGAAACATCGTAACCGCGCTGAAGCGAGATTTTTTTGACAGCATTTGCCATCTTTTCCACAGCGATCGCCAAAAAACCCTCCGCCACCTCTTCGGCCGTCTTCTCGCCCCCAATTTCCGCGGCTAATTGCCCAAATTTTTGCTTTACTACGTCAGGGGCGATCGGCAAATCTCCATTCAATCCAAATACTTTCGGGAAAAAATCCGGTTGAATTTTCCCCAACATCACATTGCAATCAGTCACCGTCAAGGGGCCGCCTTTGCGATAGCAAGCGGGCCCTGGATTTGCCCCTGCAGACTCCGGTCCGACGCGGTAGCGAGCCCCGTCAAAAAAGACAATTGAACCGCCGCCGGCTGCTACAGTGTGAATTGCCATCACGGGCGATCGCAATCTCACCCCTGCAATTTCCGTCTCAAATTCGCGTTCGTATTCGCCGTTAAAATGGGCAACATCTGTCGAAGTTCCGCCCATATCAAAGGTAATAATTTTATCAAAACCTGCCTTTTTGCTCGTTTGAACTGCACCGACAATTCCCCCAGCAGGCCCGGATAAAATACTGTTTTTTCCTTGAAATTGTGCGGCGTCCACTAAGCCGCCATTCGATTGCATAAACATTAATTTGGGGAATTGGGCATTGGGCATTGGGAATTGGGCATTGGGCATTAATAATCCCTCGTTCCCGGAATCTGCCTCGATTAACTGACTGGTTACTTGTTCGACATAACGCCGTAAGATCGGAGATAAATAAGCATCAACAACCGCAGTATCTCCCCGCGAAACTAATTTCATCAGCGGGCTAACTTCGTGAGATACTGAAATTTGAGTAAAGCCAATTTCTTTCGCTATTTTAGCAACTTGTTTTTCGTGTTCCGAGTAGCGGTAGCCGTGCATGAATACGATCGCACAACTGCGAATTCCCTCATCGTATGCTTGCTGCAAAGACGGGATAAACTCGGGATTGACAGCAGTTAACTCCTCACCTTGAGCGCTGTAGCGTTCGGCAACTTCAATAACTCGATCGTACAGCATCTGGGGCAAAACAATGTGACGCGCGAAAATATTCGGGCGGTTTTGATAGCCAATTCTCAGCGCATCGCCGAAACCTTTAGTAATTAACAGAATTGTGCGATCGCCCTTTCGTTCCAGTAAAGCATTTGTGGCTACCGTCGTCCCCATTTTTATCGCTTCAATTTCGGCGGCGGGTATAGCTGCGTCGGCGGGAATTCTCAAAATATCGCGAATTCCTTGAACTGCGGCGTCGGTGTAGCGTTCTGGGTTTTCCGACAGCAGCTTGTGAATGACTAATTTACCGTCGGGGTTCTTGGCGACAATATCGGTAAAAGTGCCACCGCGATCGATCCAGAATTGCCAGCGAGTGCGATCGGGAGAAGTAGGATTCATATCTCTTTTTTTGAAATTTTTGCTTGATTAATTTACAAGTATTCAACAAACTTCTGTTCGAGTCAATTCATAAAATTCATAATTTCTGGTCATAAAATTCATAATTTCTGGTCAATCAAACTAACAGGCGCTCGCTCGTGTTAATTATAGATGTCGAATGCCCTTGACCAACCCCTGACAAACACCAGCCAGAAAATCCAAATCCAAAGTCTCAATCCTATCGCTTTCTCGATGATAATGCGGATTTCGCATATTAGCAGTATCAGTCACCATAATAGCCGGATAACCATTATCCCAAAAAGGAACATGATCGCTGCGGCGAGTATCCGGCACAATTAAACCTCGATTCGGCACCGGCAGCCACTCGCAGGGCTGACCAGATTTGCGAATTTTGCCACTCAAATTAATCAAATCGGGAACCGTCCGCAAAGTGCCAATTAAAGCAATAAAATTGCCACTATTTGGATAAAAATATTTCAAGCCATGGGGATAGCTTTGAGAATTAGGATTGTGGTTGCAATAACCCAACATTTCCAAAGAAATCATTAACCGGATTGACTTTTGCTGTTGCTTGTATTTAGCTGCATGATGACTGCTTCCCAAATAACCGTATTCTTCCATATCGAAGGCGACTAATTGCACTGGATATTTGAGCGGCCCAGATGCGAGATCCCTTGCGAGTTCCAGCAAAACAGCAACACCAGTAGCATTATCATCGGCCCCAGGTGTTCCGGGTACAGTATCGTAATGAGCACCAATTACGATCGGCGGCAACCGCTTCTTAACCGCCGGATCGGAGGGGGGTAAATCCAAAATCAAATTGTGATGAATTCGGCCGCGCACCGCAAAATCGTCAATTTCTACAGTTCCCCACTGTGCCAACTGTTCGCGGATGTATTGCTGGGCATAAAAATGCCCTTCGGATGCGAGGTATGGATTGCGATCGCGTACAATTTGAATCAGATGGCTGTGCAAGCGTTCTTTGAGATTCATGCGATCGGAGATACAATGAGTACACTAAGATTATATTGGATTAAATTATGATTGGAGAAGTCAGAATCGAAAATTATAAGTCCATTCAAAAGCTGAAGCTAGAATTAGGACGAGTAACTGTATTGATCGGTGAAAATGGTTGCGGTAAGAGTAATATCCTAGAGGCGATCGCCCTGGCTTCTGCGGCGGCTGATGACAAGCTGGATAACGAGTTTTTAGCTTCTCGGGGCATCAGAGTGACAGAACCTCAATTAATGCGATCGGCCTTTGAAATGGAAAATTTGGTTAAAGATATCAAAATTGACTTAAGATGGAATGATGGACAAGAATTTAAGTTTCGTTTACAAAATGATAACTCTCCCTATTCTCAGTGGCTTAATGACAGCAATTATTATAGTTCTTATACTCCAGTCTACGATTTTGCCAGTTATTATACTGACACCCATATAGAAAAAAATAAAATTTTTAAACATCAGGCTTACCAAATACTTTTTTTAAAAAAATTTATAATTTACTCTCCGAAAAACCAAGCCTTACGAACTTTTGAAAAAGAAGGTCAAATTCAACCATTAGGCATTAATGGAGAAGGTTTGTTTAAACTTTTAAAATTTTTGAGTTCAGATAACCAGCAGCAGCTTAATGAAATTAAAAAAAAGCTGCAACTGATAGATTGGTTTCAAGATTTTGAAGCTCCTCCAAATTTATCAAATATTCAAAACTCTCTCCAAATTAAAGATAGATATTTAGATAAAAATTTAACTTACTTAGACCAAAAAAGCTCTAATGAAGGCTTTTTATTTTTACTCTTTTACTTTGCCTTGTTCATTAGCGATATCACACCTAAATTTTTTGCAATTGATAACATTGACGCTTCCCTCAACCCCAGATTATGTCGTCGCTTAATCCAAGAATTAGAACAACTCGCAAAAAAACACGACAAACAAGTTATATTTACAACTCACAACCCGGCTGTTTTGGACGGTTTGGATTTAGATGATGATGAACAGCGGCTGTTTGTGATCTACCGCAACCAATTAGGGCATACTAAAGCTAGACGCATTCTCAAACCTGAACCTCTCGAAGGACAGGAACCTGTAAAATTATCCGAGGCTTTTTTGAGAGGCTATATCGGAGGGCTTCCTAAGAATTTTTAATATGATTAGTTTTGGATTAATTACTGAGGGATTGACTGACCAGATTGTGATTGAAAATATTTTAGCAGGATATTTCAAGAATCCCGATCTAACGATTAACCCACTACAACCAGAAAGAGATAAAGATGATGAAAATAAATTTAAAGGTTATGGTAGTTGGAGTCAAGTCTTTGCTTATTGCCGTTTAAGAGATTTTAAAGAGTCGTTTCAATTTAATGACTATATCATTATCCAAATAGACACGGATGTTTCACAAGATTATGGTATCCCACAGCAAGACGAAAATGGTGAATTTACTCCTCAAGAGTTGATTGGCAAAGTTATTGAAAAGTTCAAACAAGAAATTGGCGAAGATTTCTACAGTCAATGTCAACAGCGAATCATTTGGGCTATCTCAGTACACTCTATTGAGTGTTGGTTGCTGCCACTGTATTATAAAGACAACAAAAAGTCTAAATTCAAAAAGTGTTTAGAAACGTTAAATAAGGAGCTTGTAAAGAAACATGATTTTACAATTGACGCCAAAAAGCCTGAATATTATCGGGACATTTCCAAACAATATCGCAAGCATAAGGATTTGATGGCTTGTTACCAACACAATCCCAGTTTGACAAATTTTGTAGTAGAGATTGAAAGCAAAAAAATTGTTATTCCTTTAGAAGACGAGTGGTAAAGTTTCCCAATTCTCCATAAACTCCACCTGCTAAACTTCCGATTCCATTTCGCCTACCCGCACCTGCACCGGCAATTCTACAGAATTCAACTCAGAAGACTCTAACAATCCTGTTGCTTCAACTTCAGCACTCGCTTCACCGTGCCGCACTTTTCGCAATTTCTCACCCAAAGTATCCCGCTGATTAATCAAATAAATACTAACCAAAGTCAGCCCCACCCCCATCGATTGCAGCGGATTGAGAACTTCGCCCAAAAACAAATTGCCGAACAGCAAAGCAAATACAGGCGTAAGAAAGGTAAGAGAACTTAAACTTGTTAGACTGCCACTCGAAGCAAAATAAAAGAATAAACCGTAGGCGATCGCACTTCCGAACACAGTAGAATAACCTAACGCCATCCAGCCGGAAAAATCGATATTCACAAACTGCTCAGACTCCGTTGCCGCCGAAATTGCCAACAGCGGCAAACCGCCCAAAATCATGTGCCAACCAGTCGCCACCACCGGGTCAACATAGCGGCAAACCCAGCGCACCAAAACCGTACCCACAGCCATCGACAAAGCAGCCAACAGCATCAACCATTCTCCACCCTGAAACAACTGTTCGATACCCGCAGAAACCTGCGCGTTTTCAGGATGAAACAGCCCCAAAATCCAGCCATCCGGCAACCCAATTAAACTGATGCCGACTACGCCAATCACTAATCCCAACCAGCCCCAAAAACCAATTTTTTCTTGAAATAGCCACAAACATAAAATCGCCACAGCTAGCGGCTGAGAATCAATCATCACCGAACCCAAGCCCGCACCGGTTCTCGCCAAACCTTCGGCTAAAAAGCCTTGAAACAAAGTAGCGTCAACCAAAGCAAACAGCGAAATCCACAGCCAAGCTTTCCAACCCTGCGGCTGCGGTTTGCCCATGAATGCCGCCGCCAGCAGCACCAACACGCCCGCAGGTACTAAACGCACGAATGCCACAAACAGCGGCGTTGTGTGCGGCATCACGCCCTTCATGGCTACCATCGCGGTTCCCCACAGGAAAAACGGTGCAATCAGCAACAGCGGGGCAAAAGGCAGTTTTGAATCGGTAAGCTTTAGCTGCATGGCGGAGACTCCAAATAATTGATGAAAGTGGCTCTCAGGAAAATGATGTAGATTTGTTAAGCAATTTTTACAATTATATATTGGTGTTGGGTTAAGTGCGATCGCACAAATCTCGGCAATTATGAACAGGCTTTCCGGCCTGTTCCACAATCGAGAATTTTCTTGTGGAACAGGCCGGAAAGCCTGTTGCGAACACAGGCACAACATCTACCCCGATGAATAAGGCACACTATAAGAAGTTAGCTACAAAAATCCGTAACATTGCCTGTACACTGCCCATGATTTGGCCATTCAAGCCTCGCTACCGCAAACAAATCGCCCGTATCGAAATCACCGGCGCCATTGCCGGAGAAACCCGTAAACGAGTCCTAGAAGCTCTCAAAACCGTTGAAGAACGCAAATTTCCCGCCTTGCTGCTGCGGATAGACAGCCCCGGCGGCACTGTCGGCGATTCCCAGGAAATTTACAGCGCACTCAAGCGTTTGCGCGAAAAAGTCAAAATTGTCGCCAGTTTCGGCAATATTTCAGCTTCTGGCGGAGTTTACATCGGCATGGGAGCCGAGCATATCGTTGCCAATCCCGGTACAATTACTGGCAGCATTGGTGTGATTATCCGGGGCAACAATCTAGAACGGCTGTTAGAAAAAGTAGGCGTTTCTTTTCAGGTGATTAAATCGGGGCCGTATAAAGATATCTTGGCATTCGATCGAGAATTGACAGATCCTGAACAGCAAATTCTGCAAGACTTGATCGACACCAGCTACCAGCAATTCGTGGGAACCGTTGCTGAAGCCCGGAAATTGACCGTTGAAAACGTGAAAAGTTTTGCCGATGGTCGGGTTTTTACCGGTCAGCAAGCCTTAGAATTGGGTTTGGTCGATCGACTGGGAACAGAAGAGGACGCTCGCCGCCTTGCCGCCGAACTCGCAGGCCTCGACCCGGAAAAAACCGAGTCTTGCACGCTAGAAAAACAAAAACCTTTCCTAAATCGTGTCTTGGGGAGTAGTCTGGATATATCCGGGCTTTCAGCTTACAATAATTTGCTGGAATTCGAGCTTTCTACTAGCGGTTTGCCGCTGTGGATGTATCGCCCGTGATTAAATAGTCAGTTGGCAGTTGGCAGTAGTCAGTTGACAGTGGTAATTGGTAATTAGTAATGGGTAATTGTAACTAGCAACTGACAACTAGCAACTGACAACTAGCAACTGACAACTGACTAATGACTAATAACAAAAATATGGAGGAAATTTGCGTGGAGTGGCAAGTGCGGGGGATTCGTGGGGCAACAACTGCTAGCGAGAATTCGGTGGCAGCAATTCGAGAAGCGGTGAGAGAATTGTTAGATGAATTAGAAGCAAAAAATGATATAAATCCAGATTTAATTATTAGTGCTACGTTTTCTGCTACTCGCGATTTAGATGCTGTGTTTCCGGCCGCGATCGCCCGCGAACGTTCTCACTGGTGCAATGTTCCTTTGTTGGACGTACAGCAAATGCACGTTGAAGGTGCTTTGGAACGCTGCATTCGGTTTTTAATTCACGTCAATTGGCCGGCACATACTGAAATTTATCATCCTTATTTGCGGGGAGCTCAAAATTTGCGTCCCGATAGGAATTTAGCGGTGGCGGTGGCTGGGGAAAAATAATAGATTCACTTTGGGCTTGATTTAAAAGTTAACTCACCATTACAGGTGGGTTTATTTTTTACGACGGGACTTGATACAGGACAAAACCTGCCCTGGGGATATATGCTTAAAAGCTTTTATTAGAAAAAAACCCGGTTTCTTTGAGAAGCCGGGTTTTTTGTCAATCAGACGCTTTCTTGTGATGCAGCCTAATCCCTAAAAAAATGTCATATATAAAACTCCAAAAGTCCTTTTTCCCTTCCAATATTCCCAAAGTTTGAGGAGAACCCTTTTCATCTAACAGCGGCTTGACAGCCTCATAAGCAGGCTTGTAATTGTACCAAGGAATCGAAGGCCACAAGTGATGGATCAGATGATAATTCTGCCCCAAAATTAAGATATTCAGAATCGGACTCGGATATACTCTGGCATTTTTCCAGCGATCGCGCTCGTGAAACGGACGGTGCGGCAAATAATCAAAAAATAACCCCAAGGCCAACCCCACCACCAAAGCCGGAGAAAACCAAAAATTCAGGACGTAATCTAAATGGCCGTATTGAATCGAGATATACACGATCGCGATCACAAACAAACGGCTGAGAAACCATTCCAATAATTCGTATTTCCGCCACAGTTTGCGCTTAAAAAAGAAAATCTCGTGGTAAAAAAACCTCGCAGCAATCAACCACAAAGGCCCGCCCGTAGAAACATAATGGTCTGGATCGTTATCTGGGTCATTGACATGGGCGTGATGCTGCATATGTACCCGTGTAAACACCGGAAAAGCAAAACCCAACATCAGCGCGCTACCGTGTCCCAAAATAGCATTGATCGTGCGATCGCGATGGGCCGCATTGTGAGACGCATCGTGAATCACAGTTCCAGCCATGTGCAAAGCCAACACGTTCAATAAAAAACAGCACCATTGGGGCCATTCCCAATACCAGAAACCCAAGTAAGAAATCACGATAATCGCTACTGCACTCAAAAACAGCAGCAGTGTCGGATTAAAGTCACCGGGAGGACTCAGAAACTCTTTCGGCACTGTCAGCGGCCGTCCTGCCTCCGACATCTTTGTTAAGACTCCTTAATATTTCACACTTGCGTAGTATAAGATACAAGCCGGACAATAGTAAAGTTTTATGAAAGAACAGAGTTCGATCGCCAGACACAAACGTCTGCACAAGCAAAAAAGTATTGCTGTTGTACAAGGATACCAGTGCTAGAGTAGCCACAAGAGCTCAGCAGACCAAATAAAATAAATGGGTATGTCTGTATTTATGTCAAGCCTGAGAGCGAAAAATTTGCAAAAAAGAGCGCTCCCCAAGAAAAGATTACCGATCGGTAAAAAGTCAGATATTCTATATATTGTTCAATACCTACTTTTTTGACGACTATCAAAATTTTTAAGAGTTGAGACTAGCGTCATTGCTTGTAGTGCAAAGATGAAACGTTAGCCGAAATTTAAACAAGAAATCCACCTGCCTCCCCAGAACACCGCTGATGCAATTGCCAAAAGCCCTACGCCGGACTAAAATCGTCGCCACCATTGGCCCAGCAACTTCTGACCCACAAGTGCTGCGCCAGCTCATAGAAGCAGGTGCCACAACTTTGCGACTCAACTTTTCCCACGGAACAGAAGAAGACCACCAGCGCAGCATTCGCTTAATCCGGCAAACATCCTTTGAACTCAACCAGCCGGTTGCCATCCTCCAAGACCTCCAAGGCCCGAAAATTCGTTTAGGGCGCTTTGAGACAGGCTCTATAGTTGTCAAAAACGGCGATCCTTTCATTCTCACCAGTCGCCAAGTTCCAGGTACCGAGCTCATTTCTTCCGTCACCTACGACCCCCTAGCAGACGAAGTTCCAGAGGGCTCAGTGATTCTGCTTGACGACGGCAAAGTCGAAATGCTGGTCGAAAAAGTAGACCGCGCGGCGCGGGAATTGTACTGCCGCGTCGTAGTCGGCGGGCCGCTTTCCAACAACAAAGGCGTGAATTTTCCGGGAGTTTACCTGTCAATTAAAGCGCTGACTGATAAAGACCGCAAAGATTTAATGTTCGGCCTCGACCAAGGTGTCGATTGGGTGGCCCTGAGCTTTGTGCGGAATCCCCAAGATGTGCTCGAAATTAAAGAGCTCATTGCCAGTGCGGGCAAGCAGGTACCGGTGATTGCCAAGATCGAAAAGCACGAGGCGATCGAACAAATGGAGGAAATTCTCACCCTTTGCAACGGCGTGATGGTCGCCCGCGGCGATTTGGGCGTGGAACTACCCGCCGAAGACGTGCCGATTTTGCAAAAGCGCCTGATTGCTACCTCCAACCGCCTGGGCATTCCGGTAATTACCGCTACCCAGATGCTCGACAGCATGGTCAACAATCCCCGTCCCACCCGCGCCGAGATTTCCGACGTGGCCAACGCGATTCTTGACGGAACTGATGCAGTGATGCTATCTAATGAAACTGCTGTCGGCAAGTTCCCCGTCGAAGCGGTGGCGACGATGGCAAGAATTGCGGTGCGGATGGAGAAGGAAGGAATTAAGCGGAATATTAGGAATGTAGAAGATATTGGTCGATCGATCCCCAACGGTATCAGCCAAGCAGTCAGCCAAATCTCCGAACAGTTGAACGCCGCTGCCATCATGACGCTGACCAAAACCGGCGCCACAGCCCGAAATGTCTCGAAGTTCCGACCCAAAACTCCGATTTTGGCAGTTACTCCTCACGTAGACGTAGCCCGACAACTGCAATTAGTATGGGGAGTAAAACCCTTGCTGGTGTTGGATTTGCCCTCCACCGGCCAGACATTTCACTCTGCCATGACAGTCGCCCAGGAAAAAGAGTTAGTGTCCGACGGAGATTTAGTGGTGATGACCGCCGGTACTCTGCAAGGGGTTGCCGGATCGACGGATTTGATCAAAGTTGAAGTAGTGACAGCAGTTTTAGGCAAAGGCACCGGTGTCGGTTTGGGATCGGTGAGTGGCCTGGCCAGGGTTGCTCGCACTGCGGCCGATGTAGGCAATTTCCACCCTGGAGAAATTTTGGTAGTGGAACACACAAGCGTCGCTTTTGTGGAGATGATTCGGAAAGCCGCAGGTGTGGTGACGGAGGAGGACAGTTTGACTTCTCACGCGGCGATTATCGGTTTGCGCTTGGGCGTGCCGGTGATGGTGGGCGTCAAGAATGCCACGCGCGTAATTCGGGACGGAACTATGCTGACGCTGGATATGCAGCGGGGTTTGGTTTATTCCGGGGCCAGAGGCGGCTCAACTGACGCGGAAGTGACCGTTTAACTGTTGGTGAGCTAGGAGTTGTGGAGTTTTGAATTAAATTCTACAACTCCTTGCTTTTTTCGCTTAGGTTGTGCTATAATTCAAAATTGTCTGTGCCGATGTAGCTCAGGGGTAGAGTATTCGATTCGTAATCGAACGGTCGTGGGTTCAAATCCCACCATCGGCTTTGGGTTTGGGCGATTTTTGTCTATGACTTGTCTATGATTGAGCTCAAACTGTGATCAAAACGCAGTTTAACTGCTCAAAAATGCTCTCGGTTACTTTGCCGAGAGCATTTTTATTTGCCCTAAATCCTTGTGTGGTGGAGATTATGAATTTTTTCAATCATATCGTTTCCGGTTGCATCGGTATTGTTCAAATGTCCAAACAGTCAGTTGTCATATCAATTCCGGTTGTATCGGAATGATGAAACCGCTCTTGACACAGAGGATACAGAGAAAGGGAAGAGAGAGATGAATACAGGACGATGCCAACGGATTTGATATCATATCATTTCCGGTTGCATTGAAATAATAAAATCGAGTCAACAGTCAGCAGTCAACAATTCAGTTTTTCGACCCCTCCTTCAACAGTCAACAGTCAACTGTCAACAGTCAACAATCAACAATCAAGAGGAGTGCAACTGGAATTGATATGACATCGTATTACTTTGGAGGCCGGGGGATGCGAAAACTCAGGGGACTGAGGATTTGATTGAGAGTTCGCAGTTGCTCACCAGTACCCAAACAAATCAGCGTATCTCCTCCTTCGATCGCAGTTTCTCCGGTAGGCCCGACAATCAAAGTCCCGCCAGCGCGCCGCACTGCTAAAACCAAGGCCCCCGATTGCGATCGCAACTTGGCATTTCTCAAAGTTTCCCCAACGTAGACACAACTATTGGGATCGACCAAAAATTCTTCCATGTAAAAAGAACTCTCGGTGCCCGTCAAAACACCATCTAAAAAATCCATAACTTGAGGCCGCAAAGCTGCCGCCGCCATGCGTTTTCCCCCGGTAATGTAGGGGGATACAACGGCATCGGCGCCGCCCCGCTGCAACTTCTTTACCGCCTCTTCTGTGGTGGCGCGGGCGATCGCCCGTACCTTCGGATTCAGAGTTTTGGCTGACATGACAGTGTATAAATTCTCGGCATCCGAAGGCAAAGCTGCTACTATGCAAATTGCGCGATCGATCCCCACACTCAGTAAAATTTCGTCTAAAGTTGCGTCTCCTTGGACAGCCGTGTACCCCAGTGCCAAAGCTGACTCAACCGAATGTACTGCCGAATCTATCACCACAAAAGAGATGTTTTCGGCCTGAAATTCCAAGGCAATTTGGCGGCCAGTACGCCCAAAACCGCAGAGAATGTAATGCCCGATCAAAGAATCTACCAATCGTCGCTGCTGCCTAATTCTTGCTCCTTCTTGAAAATATCCTTCAATCAGCGCTTCTGTAAAGCGGTTGACGATGAAACCAATCACAATCACGCCCATCAAAATCAGGCATATGGTAAACATTCGCCCGCGTTGACCGAGGGGCTGAAGTTCACCGTAGCCTACAGTTGCTAGGGTAAAGACTGTCATGTAAGCGGCATCGAGCAAAGACCATTTTTCCACCTGCCAATACCAGAGAGTACCTATGCATAAAATGCCACCAAGGGCGATGACTCCGTTTCTTAAGTCTTTTTGCAGGCGCTGGTACTTTTGTTCTAGAGTTGAATACACCGATCGGGTTGACCTATTACCTATTAGCTGCTACCAATTTTAACGATATCAGCCCTAGACGCAGGGGCGGTCAAAAAGCCTGTTTTTTGCCAAATACTTTGCTGCCCAACTCAAGATTTTGAATCTTAACCCGGTTTTTTTTGCGTGAGTTCGGACTGAGTTCCAATCCCGTCGCAGAGGTGGCGATTGTTTTGATTTGCGATCGGATTTGTCTGCAAATAATTGCGGACTCCATGACAACCCTGCTGCAATAAATCGTCAAGATTAAAATTCCACAGCATTACCGTACCGTCAGCACTAGCACTAGCGATCGCTTTGCCGTCTGGACTAAAACTCGCACTCCAAACAGCATCCTTGTTACCTTTTAAAGTTTTGAGCAATGTACCGTCAATGTTCCACAGCCTCAGCATTTTGTCTGTGCTTGCAGATAGCAAAATTTGACTGTCGGGACTAAAGCTGATATTTGTCACTCCACTTGTATGCTTTAAAATACTTAGCGGTGTGCCGTCTTTGCTCCAAATTCTCGCAGTTCCCCCAGCACTTGCAGTCGCGAGCATTGCTCCGTCTGGACTGAAAGTTACACTCATAATTTTATCACTTTCCATCTGTAAAGTTCTGAGCAATTTGATATCGGTGCTGGCTGCGATTGACTGCTGTTTTTGCAATTTTTCCGTAACCTTTCTCAAACTCCAAAGTTTAACAGTGCCATCAGTACCAGCCGCAACAATTATCTGACCGTCTGGGCTAAAACTCAAGCTGGTTATCCAACCTCGCTCCACTTGAAAAGTTGACAATTCTTCACCGCTGATTTTCCAGAGTTTAACAGTGCCATCGGCACTGGCAGAAGCAATAATATTACCATCTGGACTCAAAGAGACGCTTGTTATTTGAGCGCTATGTCCTTTTAAATTGTGGATCAATTTGCCATTTTTTTGCCAAATTTTTACAGTTTGGTCGTCGCTTGCTGAGACAATAATCTGACTGCTAGGATTGAAGATGGCCCTGATAATTTTATCCGTATGCCCTGTTAATGTTGCTTGTAAACTTCCATTAGTTTGCCAAAGTTTGATATAATTGTCATCCGTAGCAGTCACAATCGTTTGACTGTCGGGACTGAAACTCGCGAAAGCAAGGGTACTGGCTTGAGTCTGCAAGCGGCGGCGTTCCCGAAAGTTGTAAACTGCCTGTTCGAGGGCGATCGCCACTCGCATCTGAATATCTGAACTCACTCCGAGCGATCGTTTCATTTCTGTAACAGCTCTGATGCTTTCTAGCAAAGCTTCTTCTTTTTTATCCGCAGCAAATAGCGTTTCAGATAGCAAAATGAGAGTGAGAATTTTGTTGTTTCTTTCTTCGATTGACGGTTTAACCCAAAAAGCTACTATCAGGATTGATATTAATATGGCTGCGGCTCCTGTAACTGTTTGCACTCTCAGTTGTTGCTCGCGCCAAAGTTTAGCGGCAATCGCTTTTTTCTGCTTTTGTGCTTCGCTTAGTTCCTCTAGTAACTTTTTTTCGCGGCGCAGTTGTTCAATTTCTGTTTGAGTTTGTTTTTCGCGATCGCGCAATTTGGCAAATTCCGCTTCTTGACTCGCACCTAAAAATTGATAATCTTGGGTGTTCAAGCTTTTATTTGCCGCCCACTGTCGCGCATCTTCCAGTGCTTGACCGCGCAACAAGCGAGATTCGTCTTGACAATTTGTAGCTATCCATGCTGTTAGGGATTCAGCATAGGGGCGCAAGTCGCCGAGCGCTTTTTCTACCCAGCTATGGCTGAATATAGCTGCGTAAATGCGGTTGGATACGGTTAATTTGCCGGCTCGTTTTACTACTAACCCACTCAGCCGCAATTCTGTTTGTTCGGGAGTATCATCCGCCCAGATTCCTCCTACCAGGGCGGGCACGGGGGCATCGCCCCTACAATCGGGGGGTTCTGAAAGTGGCAATATTTTTTGGTAGAGTCCTAATAACCTACTGGCGTGGTGCTGACTTCTGAGAAGGCGATCGCGAATTGTTTTGATGTGTACCGGTTCATCCGATGATTCCCAATTATCAATAATATTAGATTGCACTATCTCGCTAATTAATAAGTGATTTGTAGTATTTTTTTCAGTTTGGCTTTCATCCGTTGAATCTGATATAATAGAAGCGGGCGCTAAGCTTTTTAAATGGTGTAGAATCAGCTTGCAAAGCTTTTGAGTCAGAAATGGCTGTCCTCCAGTCCAGTCCAAAATCTCTTTTAAAACCTCTTGAGGATTGTCTACTTTTCCCTCAAACCCCTTTGCTAAAGGCAGAGCTTCCTGTAACTTAAAACCCTGCAATTCAATAGCTAAACCGATATTAAAGGGTGTGCGAGTTGCATCGCTAATTAAATCCGATGGCGTAGCTACTCCCAGCAAAGCAAATGTAATGCGCTGGTATTCTGAAGAGTGAGCGCGTTTATTGTAGCAACATCTAATTAATGCAAAAAAATCATCTAGCGGTTCTTGGAAACTCAGAACGCTATCAATTTCATCAATAAAAATGACCAGGTTTTGAGAAATTTTGACCAGCAGCAATTCTTCAATTAACTCTCCTAAACGCTGCACCGGCGGCATCAACTCTCTCTCCCGCCACCAAGCCATAAACTCGACGGGGTTAAACAGGTTGAAGCTGCACAAGAGTTTGTAAGCGACACCGCCGTACCACTTATCTAGAGAGACTTGCTGGTTGCCAATGTCCGAAAGGTCGATCGTAGCACAGGCAATGCCATCAGCCGAGAGTTTTTGTACAGTTCGCACCAGCAAACTGGATTTGCCCATTTGTCGGGAATTGAGCACGTAACAAAACTCTCCGGCTTTCAGGGCTTGATAAAGTTCTGAGTCAGCTTGTCGCACTACATAAGTAGGTGCATTTTGCGGGAGACTGCCGCCGATTTGATATTGGTAATCGACTGTCATTATCTAGCCTCTAGTTAGATTAGTTTTTCAGTTCTATAGTGCCTGTAGCACAAGCAATTTTACCATTTTGATTGGTGGGTTCTGGTGGTTTAATTGTACCAGGAGAATCAGCTTTGCACAATATAGATGTGGTCGTTATTGTATTTTTAGAAGAATTTGAGTCTACTTTTGTAGCAGGAATTACAAAGACACCACCGACATAGCTTTTAAGGTCTTTTTGCTTTGAGACTCCATAATTAAATGTTGCTGTTTTTGTGGTCAGTAGTGAATATTGGTAAGTTTTTGTCTCGGTTTTAATGCCAATTCCTAACGCTTTAACAGAAGTTCTAAAAAGACTTTTTTCGGCAAAATAGGCTTGCTGACATTGGTTTATTGAGCTAACAGACTCGTAGGCTTCCGATTCCTTTACGATCCTAACCCTAGTCAGAAATAATCGCACAGGGAACGAAACAATTACTCCAAGCCCGATTAAAACTAATAAGCGTCCCCAACCATCAAATGAAATGCTAGCTGATTTATAATTTTGTTGACTCATTGTTTTGTATTCTCTCTATTTGTTGTAAAGACTTTAGTCCGGTAAATCTCAATTGAATGCCGATTTGAGCTTGGTAATCGACTGTCATTATATTGCGTATAGTTAGATTATTTTGGCACTTGTCTTGTGCCTTGGCCACAAGCAATTTTACCATTCTCATAGGTGGGTTCCGCTGGTTTAATTGTACCGGGAGAATCAGCTTGGCAGAATATGGATATTGTTGTTATTATTTCATCTTTAGCAGCCTTGGGCTCAACTTCTTTAACAGGAACTAGAAAGACACCGCCGACATAACTCTTAAGTTGTGGTTGCTTGGAGACTCCATAATTAAAAGCAGTTTGCTTTGTGACGCGAACTGAATACTTGTAATTTGTTGTCTCCGTTTTTATCCCAAGTTCCAAAGCATTAACAGAACTCGAAAAAAGTCTTTTTTCGGCAAAATATGCTTGCTGAGCTTTGTTAATTGAGCTAACATACTGTTTTGCTTCCGCCTGCTTGCTTCTATTGGTTTTATTTAGATAAAATGGCACAGCTATCCCATTCATTACTCCAATACCAGTTATAAGTAATAAGCATCCGCAACCGCGAGAAGCTGCATTGCGAACTATTGATTCTTGATTTTTAGTCATGGTTTTGTCTCCTTAGATGGTATATACAATGCGAATTAAAGTCGGCGAGGCAGAACCTCTGGATCTGCGTTACCAGGAAGAGCCTGGTAACGAGGAAAACGAGGGAATACTAATCCTTAAGCTCGCAGCTTTTGTACTTCTTTCCTGTCAATGGATGTTGGCTGAACCACTTTGCTGCCGATCGCAAAATCGCGCAATTCCACTCTCGTAAACTTCACACCCCAAGGATCTGTCGTTGTATCCAACTCTTCCACTAAAGCATTATTAATCTCATGTCGAGCCGTGTAGAGTTCCTCAAGAGATAATTTAGCAAGGTGAGTGCGAATTGAAAGAATCAGCATATTTAACATCGCTTCCTTGAGATTCTGCACTTTGTAGGAAGCTTTTTCTAAGTCAATGATTCGCCAGTACACAATAAAATCAACATTGATGGCCACACGATCGCGCGTTGTGCATTCTTGCGGTGGCAAGTTTAAAATTTGCTCGCGCAGAGTTTGTTTATAGGCGACTGTTTCGACAAAGGGAATCAAAAATGTTATACCCGGTTCGAGCTTTTTTCGATCATACTTTCCGAAAATTTCAACTAATGCCTCATCTCCTTGACGGACAATTTTTACGCTGTTGGCTAAGGATACTCCGGTGATGGCAAACAATACCGTCAAAAAATACTGATACATAGTGAATCTCCTGGTAAATAGTTGACAGTTGACATTTGATAGTGATTTCTTAGTCTCTTAGAGGGACTTTGTTTGGCAAGAAGCGATTTCAATCGCCGAGTCATAAAAGAGCTAACTCAGATTTAGCTGTTGATATGAATTAATCTGTCAGGTACAACAATCAGCGTGTTTCCTTCGCGGCGCAAAACGTAAACTTTTTGTCTGGGTGCGATCGCCCCTTGGGAATCTTCGTTGCGAGCTTTCCAAGAAGCCCCTTCATAAATCACCATTCCGGTTTCTCCGGGGAAAATTTCGGAGATAGTTGTCGCTTCCGTTGCTTCGGGAATGACAAACTTTTTGCGAATAATAAAAATTGGTCTAATCCAGATGCTCAGCGCGAGGGCTATCCCCATCCAGTAGAAGATTTGCCAGTCAAAATCTTCATACATTATGTTCGCCCAACTAAACTGAAATGCTACAGATCCTCTCCACAAAATAAAGGCTTCAATTAAAGCCGAAGCTCCCATCATTAGCAGGTAAAATCTGTATTTTTGGGGCTGAGTTTTGATAATTAATAGCTCGATCGCACTAAGTACAACTCCGATCAGCAACCAGAATAGGGGCGGGGTGAAGGCGAAACCTGGTTGATTAGTGGCTGATGCCAGCGACCAAATTAGGATAGAATACACAATGCTTTTACCTCGTTTTGATGGGATTCAACCTTGTTATTTCTAATCTAATCAGGTGGCTATTTGAGTTGGCGACTGAGTTATTTGAAAAATCATCGACTTTTCATCGACTTTTCATCGACTTTAGGGGCGGTTGGCATTTATGATGGTTTCAGTGTTTTGATTGTGATAAGCAATGCCACGATCGCTAAGGGTGCGCGAAGAGTGCATTCGCGCAGTTAAATCCTGTCTCCTGAGAAATGGCTTTCCCAGTCAGAAAATTCTGGCTGAGGATTTAGGGATGGCCCAATCTACAGTCAGCCATTTTCTGAATGGCAAACCTGTGGATTATGCCAATTTCATCGAAATTTGTCGCGGATTGGGGCAGGAATGGCGCGATATAGCCGATTTTGAGGCGAATTCAGAGCCAGAGGAGGTACTGCTGGTGAGGGCCAAAGTGGCGATCGTCCGATCGACCTCACACAATACGCTTTCTCAGCAGTTACACCAAGCTTTGAGTGCGGGAGGCCACGAGGTCTTTTTTATTAACAACACCAGCGACTCAGGCTCATATTTAAAGCGTTGCGATTATTTGTTGTTGCTGATTTCCCAAGAATCGGCCGCGAGCGAAATGATATTGGAACAAGTGCAGCTAGCCAAAGAACTGCACAATTCAACTGCTCATAAACCCGCAATTTTACCGATTTTACTTGCATCAAATACACCGCTTTCTTTCGATTTATTGAGCTATTTAGCAGGAATTCAGCCCTGGCTGTGGCGCGGTGTTGGCGACTCATTTAAGTTATTATCACAAATTTTAACCATTATCAAAGAAGGTCGCACATCGTTAACTGCTGAGCATGAATTAGCTATAAAATGGAACGCAATTACTAGCACCAAACAGTCAATAATTCAACCCCTGCCAGCAGCGCCGCCAGAATTGCCGGGAGGACAAGTTGAAATAGCTTCTCGTTTTTATATCGATCGCCCTCCGATCGAATCCCGCTGTTACGAGACGATCGCCCAACCGGGAGCCCTCATCCGCATAAAAGCACCCAGACAAATGGGCAAAACTTCCTTGATGGCGAGGATTTTGCATCATGCAGAACAGCAAGGTTCTCGCACGGTAGCGCTGAGTTTTCAGCTAGCCAATCGGAAAATCTTCGCTAATTCAGATACATTTTTGCAGTGGTTTTGTGCTAGCATCGGTCAAGAGTTAGGAATGCTGGAGCAGTTGCCCAAGTGTTGGGAATTAGCCGCTTTGATTGGCAGCAATCAGTGCTGCAAGGCTTATTTTGAACAGTATTTGCTTTCAGAATCCTCAAAACCTCTGACGTTAGGCTTGGATGAGAGCGATCGCCTGTTTGAATCACCGGAAATTGCCGACGATTTTTTTGGGTTATTGCGAGCTTTACACGAAGAAGCAAAACGGCGAGATATTTGGAAAAGATTGCGTTTGATTGTGGTACATTCGACCGAAGTTTATATCCCGCTGGATGTGAATAAATCGCCGTTTAATGTGGGGCTGCCCATTGATTTGCCTGAGTTTAATTCGCAGCAAGTGCAAGACTTAGCAGCGCGACACGGAATCAATTGGAGTGATACAGAAGTGGCAGAAATGATGGCGCTAGTGGGAGGAAATCCCTATTTAGTGCGACTAGGAATGTATCATCTTTCGCGTCAAGATGTGACTTTAGATCGGTTAGTGAAAGAATCTGCAACTGAAGCGGGAATTTATAGCGATCATTTGCGGCGGCATTTATGGAATTTAGAGAAATATTCGGAATTAATGGAGGCGATGAGAGAGGTTGTGAGTGTTTCCCAGCCAGTTAGATTGAGGTCAGAATTGGGGTTTAAGTTAAATAGTATGGGGTTGGTGAAATTGGATGGAAATCATTGCATTCCCAGATGTCGGTTGTATCAGGAGTATTTTGGCGATCGCCTAGGTTGATAGTCATAGGTTGTACAGTTTTCAAGAACGGGCAAGATGCCCGTTCCACAAAAACTCCATTTTCTTGTGGAACGGGCATCTTGCCCGTTGCTAAACAGGTGATTGAGAATGATGCCTGATATAAGTTAATACCAATTGCCTAAACGTTGTTACCTTTACTCACAAGTTGAAAAGGGTATGAGGCGGTAGCGGTCAAATCTCTATCAATGGAAGGGTGTATGCGGCTGATGGATTCGGTATCGTGAAATTAAGTAGCCATTATCCTCAGCAATCTGCAACGGTTGGCTGTTTTGGCAGGCAGCACCACAATAATTAGAGTTAGCATAACTTGATTCCATGCAAAACACGATAGACATACTTCCTTCTTCAGACTCGCGGACTCTTTCCAAAAAGCAATCCGTACTCCCAAATTATGAAGCAGCCGATCGACAATTTGTCAATTTGCTAGAAGTCGAGGATTTAGACAAGACGGTGGCGACAAAACCGTTACTTGTCAGCGATTTTGAAAGCGCGATCGCCTATGCAATTCAAGCAGCTTACCAACAGGAACCGGGCGATGAGGCCGCTCACCGCTTCTTGCAGCGCGTACTTTACCGTATCAACCGCCTCAACTTGTTTTGGTACGATGATTTGCGCCGCTACAACAACGAGCGATCGCACTATTTGCGTTCCGTGCGCGATCGCATTGAGGAACCTTGGCAGCAGTGGGAAATCGCACAACTCGACATTGCAGCGCTGCAAAAATTGCCGGATGTCAAGCAAGCCCTGCGCGATCGCGCGGCCGCCGATGTCGATCCTCCGCTAACTGAGCTCGATCGCTATTTGCGCGAACACATGACTGAAGAGGGATACAAACACCTGCTGGCGATCGCCTCCTTCGACGGTTTAGTGGAAGCCAGCCGTGTTTCTCGCATCATCGGCGGTGCCGGCAACGAAATTCAGTGCACCCTTACGCGAGTGCTGATCGAAGAATACGGCGGCGGTCGTCTCCCCCGCAAGCATTCGACCTTTTTTGCCCAAATGCTGGCTGAATTCGGGATGAGTACGGAACCCGAAGCGTACTTCGATTTAGTGCCTTGGCAAGTGCTCGCAAGCATTAATCACAACTTTCTGCTGACGGAACGCAAGCGCCATTTTCTGCGCTACAACGGTGGACTCACTTATTTTGAGGTCGCGGGGCCCGTGGCTTACCGCAATTATCTAGCCGCCGCCCAGCGTCTGGGCCTGTCGCAGGCTGCGATGGGTTATTGGGAACTGCACATCAAAGAAGATGAGCGTCACGGCCGCTGGATGTTGGATGAAGTGGCGATCCCGCTGGTTGATAGATACCCACAGGAGGCTTGGGAACTGGTGTTGGGGTACGATCAGGAGAAGTCGATCGGCGATCGGGCTGGGGCTGCTGTGGTGCGATCGATCAAAGCCACAGAACGGAATTAACGGCTATTTAGGGTGCATAAGTCTTGGATGCACCCTAGATCTTGCACCTTTCTCAATAAGCCTTTGAGCAACAGGCAAGATGCCTGTTCCACAAAAAGTGTATTTCTTGTGGAACAGGCATCTTGTCTGTTGCTGACAATGGTGGAACACGCAAGATGCACCTGCCAGCGCTGTATTTCACAATGCTGTCATTAACTGAATGAGCTCGATCGACAAATCTCTTTGCGACTTTTGGTGCTTCTTAAACAAAACTCCAGCCAGCAGATAGATATTTTCCGTATAAAAAGCCATTCCCTGTTCTCTGAGAGTGGCGATCGCGCTTTTCACTTTGGGTTCCGAACTATAATAGCCAAAAGTTAAAGGTGCAATTTCAAAATTCGCAACCGAGTAGCCTCGATCCAAGGCATAATCGATCAAACCCACAGGATTAGAATAGCTAGAAACCATCAGCAAAACTTCATCGCTGCCCAAAGATAAAAGTTTCTTAGCAATTGTACAACCATCATTCCCGCCGTGCAACAGTGGCTGGTAGATTTTATCATCTACCGCAGGCAAGTAAGGGGGATTTGAGATGACACAATCCGCCGACTCGTATAAAGGCGAATCAAAAAAAGAGCAATTGTTGACGGTGTATTTTTCGCTGAGTTGATATTCTTTAATTTGAGACTGAGCAATTTTCCAAGCTACATTATTTAGCTCAAATCCCTGTATTGTCCCATCAAAATCACTTCTCAGCAAAGACTTAATAACTGGACTTCCCTCTCCTGAACCAAACTCTACGATAAGTCGAGAATTGTCACTAGCATTTAACACTAAACTTTCCAAGCAGTGCGCGTAAAAATCCGATTCTTCCGGGCAGTGGAATACCTGTTTGAGAGGATGGGATGAAGTGAGCATAAATTCTGTAACAAAGTTGACTATTTTAAAAGTATCGAATAAGTAATATCCCAGCCATCTGTCGCAAGAGCTATTTTATCAAACTCCTCTGCAATCTCTCTCTTCCTGTTTGATCTCGTGCGAGCAAATAACTATTACTGCCGACAGATTCTACAATTAACTAGATTAATCCGATTGACAGATTGCAATTATAGCGATTGCTGGTGAGATAGTACCTAAGCAAATAATTGTAAGTTTTAAAAGTGTCAGATATGAGCTTTTTTAATTATTCAGTTCCGCCTCTGCGCCGGAAACAGATTAACATTGAGGTTCAGGAGTTAGAAGGGCTTTGGCAGGTTCAGTTTCCCCTTGGCAAAGATCGATTTTATTCACAATTTTACACTTGTCTCGATCGAACTTGCTTGCTGTGGAGCTTGCTGTTAATAGCCATCTTCGGCACAGCACAATTTTTTTCGGTGAGTTGGATGCTGCAAGCTGGTTTGTGGTCAGCCCTCAGCCTCGTAGGTACAGCAGCAATGGTAAGCATGACATACTCTTGGGTCAAAATAGAACGCCTGATTTGGGTGCTTTACGGTTGGGTAATACTAATGTTATTAGGATTGTTGCTGACCGATTTAGCAATTTTTCTCAGTTGGGGAAAAGTGTTGGCGAATCTCTGTACCCTGTGGTTGGGCCTGAGCGGAATAGGGTATTTAGGGACTGGATTTGCAGTGCGATCGCGCGCGCTTTTAGCAGCAAGTTTATTTCACCTGTTGGGGATTTTAATTTTGCCTTACACTGGCGGTTGGTCTTTCCTCTTTACTGGAACCGTAATGGTATTTAGCTTGCTCGTTTTAGCCGAACTGCAATGGGATATGCGCCAGCCTATTAACAGGCTGCATTAACTTCTATACCACCGCGATTCTAACAACTATCAACGTAAAGCATTAACCACAAGTGATGAGTACATTGCTCATGAATGATGATATCATGCCCGCTAGAATAACGTCACTGCAATTGGTTGGTAGTAATAATTCTTCGTTCTCATCAAAATTTGAGGAATGAAGCCCTCACTACACAACGGATAGGGGTTATGTTAGCGGACACGATATTACTGATTGCTGATAACTAATTGCCACCAGACTGTACAGATTTGCGGGTTTGGTTAGTATCGTCGCCCTTGTGATGCCACGTGCCACCTTCGCCTTTAACATATTCAGATTTTACACTGTTCCAAGCAACGCTAGTAGCACCATCTGCGCTCATTCCATCTTCGCTAGCGCTCTTAAAAGCAGCCTGAAAAATTTGTTTAGCTCCTTGGGGGAGTTCTTGTGCTTCTGAAGGTAAGGTGTCAAATTGTTGTTCTGGCATAATGACCTCTAATTATTAAACATAAATTTAATCTTATATACGAGAAGCAACTACTTTCCTCTCTCTAAAAGCAAGTTTTAAACCGGATTTTTATCATTCCTAGGACAGATGTAATATTAAATTTATTCTGAGCGGCTAAGGCCATTGACTTGCCGTTGCAGGTTCAGCCGTATTTGGGTAATTTATTTTCTGAAACAGCCCTTAATCGGATTTGGGCTTTTTCACTTGCAAATTTATAAATAGAGATGAAAATTAGATAGCGAATTCTGGCAATAATTCGATACAGCCTAGTTGAGGTCTGCTTGTGAAATGTGTTAGGGAATAAGCGCTATCTGGCATAGTTTTGGCTTTACTATAGGAGAGTTTAGCCGATCGCACTCACAAGCAATTCTCACGAGTGCGCCACCCCTGCTTAATTTAATGTCGCATGGGCTAGACTCGGATAGCCCTCAGTTCGCCTTCCTGTTTAACGCAAGTCAAAGCCCAGTCAAAAGCCTTGCTGTTTCGGGGTTGTAGGTGTTCGGGCTACTCAGAGCGATCGGCGTTTTGAGATAATTTAGTTTCCTGAGAAAGTTTGAGCTGTATGCTACCAGGGGCAAAATTGTCAGCAGCAAGTTAAGAAAAAATAGCGATCAAAAAAATTTTAAACTAACTCATCTGGCGGAGTGCTAACCCAAAAGTGACGGTGACAAAATCCAGAATTTCTGCCTCAAAGCACCAGCAGCCGGGGAAAATTTATAGGAATATCAGCGCCCTTGTCTCAGAAAGCCGGTTGATGCGTATATGTCTCGTTACTCAACCCAAAATTTTTCAGATCAACCAGCTTTTTATCCCCCGTATACAAATTTTAATTTAGCTAGTCTGCCGCTCAATCAAATTTCATCCACCACCTGAAATAAAAAGCCATTTTGTCAAATATTCCTAAAGATGAATGGCGAAGTTGAAGCATACGTAATAGCTTATAAACTGTTAACGTAGCGGTGTAATTAATCAGGAAAAAATCATCGAGGCAACGGGACTAAATTTGCTCCCTTACCTTCATTATCCCGCAGCAAAGGTTATAAAATTTGCACGTTACGCTGTCAAGTTGACCCTGCTGTTTTGGCATCACAAGCGATCGCAGCACTCTATGCAAAAGCAAGCATTACCATGAAATCTTCTAAATTGTTGAAAGTTGTTTTAGCAAGCGCTTGTACTTTAGGTTTAGCAACGGTTTCCTTAGCACTGCCTGCTTCAGCCCAGTCGGGCGGTGCTGGCGGCGGCGGTGCTGGCGGCGGTGCTGGCGGCGGTGCCGGCACAGGCACAAGCGGTACAAGCGGTACAAGCGGTACCGGTACAACTGGCACGGGTATAAGCGGTACTGGCACAAGCGGTACAAGCGGTACTGGCACAAGTGGTACAAGCGGTACGACTGGCACGGATACAACCGGTACCAGCGGTACGAGTGGCATCGGTACAAGCGGTACAAGCGATACAACGGGTACGAGTGGCACCGGTACAAGCGGTACAACGGGTACGAGTGGCACCGGTACAAGCGGTACAACGGGTACGAGTGGCACCGGTACAAGCGGTACAACGGGTA
>NZ_JAUBRB010000030.1:73942-85866 GCF_036701585.1 Microcoleus sp. POL10_C6
CGAGTGGCACCGATACAAGCGGTACAAGCGGTACGAGTGGCACCGATACAAGCGGTACAAGCGGTACGAGTGGCACGGGTACAACGGGTACAAGCGGTACAACTGGTACGACCGGCACCGGCACAAGCGGTACAACCGATACCACTGGCACGGGTACAACGGGTACAAGCGGTACAACTGGTACGACCGGCACCGGCACAAGCGGTACAACCGATACGACTGGCACGGGTACAACGGGTACAAGCGGTACAACCGGTACGACTGGCACGGGTACAAGCGGTACAACCGATACGACTGGCACTGGTACAACAGGTACAACCGATACGACTGGCACTGGTACAACAGGTACAACTGGTACGACATCGACGCCGGCTGATACTAATTCTGGAGTTTTGAGTGCTCGGCGCGATAGCCCCAACAATTTCGGGTGGCTGGGTGCCTTGGGCGCGTTTGGTTTGATCAACTTGTTTCGGAAAGGCAGTACGCCATCCCATCGCTAGTTTGGGGGGATTCCCTACGGGATAGCTTCGCTTGACGTACTTTTGAAAACAACTTAGAGGCTTAGAAATTCATGACTTCACTCAATCGCAAAAGTTTGTTCAAAAAATTGGTAACAGTTGCCGGAATTGCCGGCGTTAGTTCCTTGATAGCTGTGCCGGGATTCGCAGAATTAAACCGCCAGACTCACGGCTTCAACCAGTCGGGCGATCGGGTTTTTGAGCTTGCTGATAGCGACTTAAACGATCCTAATTCTCCGGGACCTTCTGTTACAGATCCTAACAACAACAATCCTGGCGGTTCTCCCAACACTCCAAATACCCCCACCAACAACACTCCCGGCCGTTCTCCCAACACTCCAAATACCCCCACCAACAACACTCCCGGCCGTTCTCCAAATAGCCCCATCAACAACACTCCCAGCCGTTCTCCCAACACTCCAACAGGTGGCGAAACTTCGCCTAATTCTCTCAGCAGCCAAGACAGAAACTTTGTCATGCAAGCAGGTCAAATTGGTATGCTGGAAGTGGAACTCGGCAGATTGGCAGTGCAGCGCGGTTCTAGTGCAGGTGTGAAACAATACGGGCAAGAAATGGTTGAGGAACACACCCAGGCTAATCAAGAACTGATGCAGGTAGCAATGCAAAAAGGCGTAAAACTGCCAACCGAAATGAGCAGCCAGAACACAGCTTTGATGGATCGACTTTCGGGACTCTCCGGTACAAGTTTTGACACCGCTTACAAGCAGGCTATGATCGACAGCCACACTCAGGCTATTGCTTTGTTTCAGGCTCAATCTCAACAGGGACAAGATCCAGACTTGAAGGCTTGGGCCACCCAAAAGTTGCCGAACCTTCAGGCGCACTTGCAAATGGTTAACCAAATGTTGGCAGATACCAGCCAGCCCAAATAGGAGGTAGAGGAGGTAGAGTGCGATCGGCTTTTATGCGATCGGACTCTACCTTTTGTGCTCGGAGAGGGAACAGTAATAAATTCTTTTAAACCCTATAATTTTTGAGAAAAATGGAAGATTTTCTCCGCAACTTGTTGGGCAACAATATTACATCAACCTGGCTGTTATTAATCGTATGGTTTTGCTGGATTGCTTACATACCCGGTCGCCTGAAAAATTAAAAATTATCAATTAAAACTTCAAAATTAAGTACGTAGGCGCAAATAAACCTTACCGTGCAACCAACCTATTGGAGGGTGCCTCAAGCCTCAGATTTTCTACGATATTTCATGCCATATCTCATGACGCACCCTACAACAGAGTCTAAATTAATCATTTTTTAACAGATAGGCGTTCGATCGCCCGATCGCGAAAACAAGCAAGTGCGATCGGGCGATTTATTCAAACAACACCAAATTAATTAGTCCTCAGTGTCCACAAAAACAGTCACAGCCGCCACAGCGATTAGCATTTCATCATTTTTATCATTCAGAGAGGCGATCGCCCTTCCTGGGACAATCATGCCTCCTTGCTCCACAATCAGAGTTTTGCTGCCAAAAGGCAGCACCGCCAACACCTCCTCGGCGCGCACTTGTTCCGGGTAAGGAACAGCCACCTTTACCTCAACAATCATCTGATTGGGGTCAGTCAAACCCGCCACTTCCCAGACCCCCAGCAAAGCATTATGGGCGATCGCATTTCGTACAGCCCTTGCACAGGCTACAGTCGGTTCCTGCCCGTGCTGGTCTATACCCATCCCCATTTCAATAATGAAACATTTACGTGCCATAGTTGCCCCTTGCTTGATTTTTGTTTGTAATCTATCGCACTTTTTCCCAAAACAATTATCAACCAAACTGACCGCTCTTGATATTATTTTATAAATCGATATCACAACAAAAGAATAATACCAGTCTTAAACAACAATCCAACTGTAGGCGAGCTTCAAACCCTTATGAAATCAGTCCTTCTCAATCTCAAATCTCAAATGGTATAACTTATGGTAATATAACCAAATTCAGCTTTCCTCGCGGACTGCCCAACTCATCGCCAGCTTGAATCATGGATAGTTTTCTACCAATTGCCTACTTTCAAAACCAATTTCTCCCCTTTACCGACGCCAAAATTTCCATAGCAACCCACGCACTGCACTACGGAACCGGAGTTTTAGGCGGGTTGCGGGGAATTCCCGACCCCCAAAATGCCGATCGAATATTGCTATTTAGATTAGACCGTCACTGTCAAAGATTAAGTCAAAGTGCCAGCTTCCTCCACTGCGATTTACCCGCCAGCAAAATCCAACAAATAATTATTGATTTTGTCCAAAAAAACAAACCCACAAAATCATTTTATATCCGCCCTTTTATCTACACATCCAGTTTAGGAATTGCCCCCAGACTGCACAACGTAGACACAGACTTTTTTGTCTACGGATTAGAACTTTCCGACTATTTGCCCAAAGAAGGAGTCAACTGTAGAATTAGCTCTTGGTATCGCCAAGAAGACCGCAGTTTGCCCTTAAGAGGTAAAATTAGCGGCGCTTACATCACCTCAGCTTTAGCTAAAACAGAAGCAGTACAATCCGGCTTCGACGAAGCTATTATGATGAATACTCAGGGAAAAGTCAGCGAAGCTTCAGGAATGAACATATTTGTCGCCAGAAACGGTAAATTAGTTACTCCGGGTTTCGAGCAAGATATTCTCGAAGGAATTACCAGAGACAGCGTTATAACTATCGCCAGAGACTTAGGAATTGAAGTCATAGAAAGACCCGTTGATAGATCGGAACTGTTGATTGCAGACGAAATTTTTCTCTGCGGAACCGCAGCCAAAATTACGCCAATTAACAGAGTAGAAAACTATCAATTGCCCCCAAATCGACCCATCACCGAAAAGATTTTGGACAAACTAACCGGGATTATCGAAAATCGCGACAGCAATTATAAAGACTGGGTATTTCCGATTGATCTTAATTAACCGAAAATACCTGTGCTCGTAGAAGCGAGTTTACTCGTTACCAGGCTCTGCCTGGTAAAGCAAATCAGGAGGCTCTGCCTCCACATTTTATCTGTTCTAGGGCTGCCACGAAGTAGACGCATGAAAAACCCGGTTTCTGGGCCCCCGTGCGTAATTCCTATTTTACTTGTCACTCGTTACCAGGCTCTGCCTGGTAAAGCAGATCAGGAGGCTGTGCCTCCACATTTCATGGCAGCCTTTCGAGGCAGAGCCTCTGGATATAGGTTCCCCGGTAGAGCCTAAGAACCAGTTGTTGTGGAGCAGGCATCTTGCCGGCTTCCTGCTAGGAACTACCCGCACAAAACAGCCGCGTGATGCCGAATGTGATCTTCCATAAAAGTAGCTATAAAATAATAGCTATGATCGTAACCTTCCTGCATCCTTAAAGTTAGTGGCTGTCCCGCTTTTGCACAAGCCTCCGCGAACACTTCCGGCAACAACTGCCCGTCAGCCAGATACGAGTCAGCAGTGCCGCAGTCAATCAGAATCGGAGAGTTGTATTGCGCCTCAAGCACCAATTCGCTAGCATCCCAAGCCTTCCAGAGTTCTTTGTCGCCACCGAGGTAGTACCCGAATATTTTTTGTCCCCAAGGGCAGCGCATTGGCGCGGAAATAGGCGCAAAAGCGGAAACTGAAAGATAGCGAGAGCCATTTTTCAAAGCACAAATTAAAGCCCCGTGTCCGCCCATCGAATGACCGAAAATTCCCTGTTTTTCCGGTATCGCTGGAAAATTTTCGGCGATTAAATTCGGCAATTCATCAACGACATAACTGTACATTCGATAGTGAGCATTCCAAGGTGCGGCTGTCGCATCAACATAAAAACCCGCACCACTTCCTAAATCCCAATCGTCATCTTCGCCGGGGATGCCTGTATTGCGTGGACTGGTGTCGGGCGTAACCAGCATTAACCCGTATTTTGCCGCAAATTGTTGCGCCCCCGCTTTTGCCATAAAGTTCTCTTCTGTGCAGGTTAAGCCTGATAGAAAATACAAAACTGGTACGGGTTGAGATAAAGCTTGCGGCGGCTGGTAAACTGCAAATTTCATCTCGCTGTTGCAAGCGGAGGATTGATGGCTGTAAAAGCCGAGTTTGCCACCGAAACATTTCTGTTCTTTTTGCAGTTTAAGGGATTCTGATATCATGTTAATTCTATTTCATTTTTGAATTAGATTTTTTTTTACCGCAGAGGGCGCAGAGGAAGAGAGAAGAGAGAAAGATTTTTGTTCAAAATGTCAAAACTGTGCGAATTGATTCACCTTTGTGCATCAATTCAAAGGCTTCATTGATTTTGTCGATGGGCATTACCTGAGTTACCAGACTGTCAATATCAATTTTACCGTCCATGTACCAATCAACAATCTTAGGAACATCAGTTCTGCCTTTCGCGCCGCCAAAAGCCGTCCCTTTCCAAACCCTACCAGTTACTAGCTGAAACGGGCGGGTGCTAATTTCTTGACCGGCTCCCGCTACCCCAACAATTACGCTCACACCCCAACCTTTGTGGCAGCATTCTAAAGCTTGGCGCATCACATTAATGTTGCCGATACATTCAAAACTGTAATCAGCTCCACCTTTGGTTAAATCTACTAAATAAGGCACTAAATCGCCTTCCACTTCGCGAGGATTGACAAAGTGAGTCATGCCGAATTTTTCCGCCATCTCTCGCTTGTCGGGATTCAAGTCTACGCCGACAATCATGTTAGCTCCCACCATGCGAGCCGCTTGAATTACATTTAAGCCCACGCCGCCTAAACCGAAAACTACCACATTAGAACCAGGCTCTACTTTCGCAGTATTTATGACAGCGCCGATGCCAGTTGTTACGCCGCAGCCGATCAAACAAACTTTATCAAAAGGAGCGTCATCGCGAATTTTTGCTACTGCAATTTCCGGCAATACTGTATAATTAGCAAAGGTAGAAGTTCCCATGTAATGGTAAAGTTTCTGCCCGTCTATGGAAAACCTGCTGGTGCCGTCGGGCATCACTCCCTGGCCTTGAGTCACGCGAATTGCTTGACAGAGATTGGTTTTGCGGCTCAAACAATATTCGCAGTTGCGGCATTCGGGAATGTAGAGAGGAATTACCCGATCGCCCACTTTGACACTCGTTACTCCCGGCCCCACTTCTGCGACAATCCCGGCTCCCTCGTGGCCTAAGATAGCTGGAAACAAGCCTTCTGGATCGGCACCGGAAAGAGTATAAGCATCAGTGTGACAAACACCCGTGGCTTTAATTTCCACCAGCACCTCTCCAGCCCGCGGCCCATCTAGATCAACCGTTTCAATGCTCAAAGGTTGGCCGGCACTGCGAGCAACTGCTGCTTTTACTTTCATGCTTTCTCCCTGCGATCGATTTGTCAATTCACCTGTCAATATGTATTGTATTACTTAATGTCAAACTTGGAGCAAATCTATGACAAAATTAATTGTAATTACCGGAGTCAGTCGCGGTCTCGGTCTTGCCATGACCGAAAAATTTATTGAATTAGGACATACAGTTGTGGGATGCGCCCGTTCTTCCGAAGCGGTGGAAGCACTCAACAAAAAATATAGTGCGCCCCATCATTTTACTTGTTTGGATGTCACCAGCGACGAGCAAGTAAAAGCTTGGGCAACAGAAATTTTGGCAAAAAATGAGCCGCCAGATTTGCTAATTAATAATGCAGGTGTAGCTAATCATCTCGCCCCTCTTTGGAGGGTCAGCAACGAAGAATTTTCCCAGGTAATTGATGTTAATATTAAAGGTACGGCTAATGTAATTCGTCACTTTGTCCCGGCAATGATTGCTCGAACAAGCGGGATAATTGTCAACTTTAGTTCGGGTTGGGGAAGGTCAACTTCGCCGGAAGTCGCTCCCTATTGCGCTTCCAAGTGGGCAATAGAAGGACTTACCCGATCGCTCGCTCAAGAATTGCCCGCAGGTATGGCAGCAGTTCCTTTAAATCCGGGGATAATTCACACCGATATGCTGGACATTTGTTTCGGAGAAGATGCGGCAAATTACCCGTCAGTCAAAGCCTGGGTGCAAAAAGCAGTTCCTTTTTTACTAAAATTAAAACCTTCCGATAACGGAATGCCAATGACAGTTCCTGGATAATACAGCAACCCTGGCAGGATTTACGCACATCTCTCTTTTCTTCTCCTCTGCGCCCTCTGCGCTCTCTGCGGTTCATTAAAAAAAATTCAAAAATGAAATAAAATTGCTATATTCCCAAATCAAAACTCTTTCCCCAAATAGCAACTGTGAACTTGCCGCTAACCTCCCCCTCGCAAACCGAAACTCGCAAAGCAGACCACCTGCGGATTTGCCTCGAAGAAGACGTACAATTTCGCAAAACTACCAGCGGCCTCGAACGCTACCGTTTTGAACACTGCTGTTTGCCAGAACTCGATCGCACTGAAATTGATTTAACCTCCACATTTCTCGGCAAAAAACTAGCCGTTCCTTTGCTAATTTCCTCAATGACCGGCGGCACAGAATTAGCCCAGACAATCAATTATCGCCTCGCCGATGTCGCTCAAGAATACAAACTAGCAATGGGAGTCGGTTCCCAGCGAATCGTCGTAGAAAATCCTCAATTAGCTCCTACATTTGCCGTCCGTCGCCGTGCTCCAGATATTCTGTTATTTGCCAATATCGGAGCAGTTCAATTAAACTACAATTACGGTTTGGAAGAATGCCAAAAAATTGTTGATATTCTCGAAGCAGATGCTCTAATTTTGCACCTCAATCCGCTGCAAGAGTGCGTTCAAACCGAAGGCGATACTAACTTTAAAGGACTGCTAGATAAAATTGCCACATTGTGCGCTAAATTACCAGTACCAGTTATAGCTAAAGAAGTGGGCAACGGTATTTCAGGAAAGATGGCAAAGAAATTGCTCGCTGCCGGGGTAGGTGCGATCGACATTGCCGGAGCCGGAGGTACTTCTTGGGCGAAAATAGAAGGAGAGCGAGCTAAAGATGGGAAGCAGCGCAGGTTGGGCGCAACCTTTGCCGACTGGGGAATACCGACAGCCGAGTGCATTGTCAGCACCCGCGCCGTAGCACCGGATGTTCCTCTGATTGCCTCTGGAGGCTTGCAGAATGGGTTGGATGCAGCGAAGGCTATAGCCCTTGGCGCGGATATTGCGGGACTGGCGCGACCGTTTTTACAAGCTGCTGCGGAATCGGAATCAGCCGCAGGCGTTCTAGCTGAGGCTTTAATTGCAGAAATCGCCACCGTGATGTTCTGTACGGGCTGCGGTAATTTGGGTGAGTTAAAACATTCTGGGGTTTTGGAAAGGTTAAGATAAAAGAGAGTCAGCAGTCAAAAGTCATTAGTCAGCAGTCAAAAGTCATTAGCTAATAACTACGACAGGAAATAATTGTTTAGTCCTAGTTGCAGGAATTACCCATAATATCGTTTGCGCTGGCATCGGAATAATATTTTTTCGAGTGCAGTGCGAGCGACCAGCTCCCACGCTCGGTATTATTCCGTTCTAACCGGATTTGCTATAACTAATGACTAATGACTATTGACTATTGACTAATAACTAATTACCAATTATCTAATGAAAGATTTCCTAAAATATACCTGTGCAAGTTTACTGGGAACCTTCCTAGGAATGTTGCTGCTGGGCAGCATCGGATTGGGGGGACTGGTACTACTAATTGCTATGGCGGCATCGTCGTCTAAAGATTCAGGCCCGCAAGTCAAAGATAAGTCTGTATTGGTATTAGACCTTTCTTTAAATATCACCGACAGCAAACCGAGCCGTAGCACTAGCGCGGCGATTGAAGAAGTGCTTTCGGAAGATTCCGGCGATACAGTGACGCTGCGGACTGTTTTAGACACGATCGAATATGCGAAAAAAGACCCGAAAATCGTTGGCATTTATCTCGAAGGTAGCTCGGATTCGAGCAGCAGCGGGTTTGCCAATCTCAAAGAAGTTCGATCGGCCTTGCAGCGTTTCCGAGATGCCAAAAAACCCATTTTTGCTTACCAGATGGACTGGAATGAGCGAGATTATTACCTCGGTTCTGTTGCTAATACAATTGCCGTCAACCCTTACGGCGCTTTGGAAATCAACGGTTTTAGCAGTCAGGGAATGTTTTTCACGGGTGCTTTGGAAAAATACGGCGTGGGAGTGCAAGTGACTCGCGTCGGCAAATACAAGTCAGCCGTTGAGCCGTTTTTGCTCACAAAAATGAGTCCCGAAAATCGCCAGCAAACTCAAAAGTTGCTCGGAGATATGTGGGGAGAATACCTGAAAACTGTCGCTCCGAGCCGCAAAGTGACTGTTCCGCAACTGCAAGCGCTTGCAGATAAGGGCGGAACTTTGATGGCTGACGAAGCTCTCAAAAACAAGTTAGTTGATAAAGTTGTATACTTTGACGAAATATCGACCGAACTCAAAAAACTCACAGGAACCGATCGCGAAAACAAATCTTTCAAGCAAATTAGTTTGAAAAACTACGCAAGAGTTGCTGAGGATAAAAACTCAACTCGCGCTAACAAGAAAAACCAAATTGCTATACTTTACGCTGAAGGAGAGATTGTAGACGGCGAAGGGGGCCCGACTGAAGTAGGAGGCGATCGCATCGCTAAAGAAATGCGGAAAATCCGAGAAGATGACGACGTAAAAGCAGTGGTTTTGCGGGTCAACAGTCCTGGAGGCAGCGCGACGGCGGCCGAAGTCATTGGACGCGAAGTGATGCTGACGGGGAAAAAGAAACCTGTTATCGTTTCGATGGGCAATTTAGCAGCATCTGGTGGCTATTGGATTGCGATGGGTTCCAGCCGCATTTTTGCCGAACCCAGTACGATTACCGGTTCGATCGGCGTTTTTGGAATGTTGCTCAACGTCGAAAAGTTGGCTGCTAACAACGGCCTAACTTGGGACGTGGTGAAAACCGCCCGCTTTGCGGATACTAACACGGTTTCCCGTCCGAAAAATCCTCAAGAATTGGCGAATATTCAGAGGGTAGTCGATCGCATTTACGATCGATTTATTACTAAAGTCGCCGACTCCCGCAAACTGCCGAAAAACAAGGTACAAGAAATTGCTCAAGGCAGAGTGTGGTCTGGTACGGCTGCGAAACAGTTGGGTTTGGTCGATGAAATTGGCGGCCTTGAAGATGCTGTGAGAGAAGCTGCTAAGCAAGCTAAACTCGGCGACGATTGGAAGTTGGAAGAATATCCAAAACGCCGCACTTTGGAGGAGCGAATTTTGGAAAGAATTTCCGGCGTTCACGTGTTGCAACGAGCCGCCAAACTCGACCCGCTAACGGCGGAATTTAAGAAAATGCAAGATGACTTGGCTGTGATCAAGTCTATGAACGACCCGCAGGGGATTTATGTTCGCTTGCCTTTCAACTTGCGGATTGATTAATTAATTGATGATACCAAATCCGGGATTTTTACCTGTTTATTCTTCAGTCCCCCTCTGTTCGGACGAAAGTTTGGCTCTGGAACCGTTGTAAGCGCTGAGTCTGATAGGGGTTTTTAACCCGGATTTGGTAAAAGTAGGCTGACGCACCTACAAACAACTGAAAAACCCGGTTTCTTGAAGAAACCGGGTTTATGAATACCTTAAAAGTCGATCGACTGGGAATTGGCAATATTTGTTATGCAGCACGCTGAGTTAACAATCCCCAGATGAATAGTAAAACGATCGCGCCTACGACTGCAAAAGCTATGCTGGGTAAAGTCAATGCTCCGAAGGATGCTCCCCCGCTCGTCCCCAGTAAGACTTGACCTAGATAACCTCCCACTAGCGCGCCCAAAATTCCTAAACCTGTTGTTGCCAGAAAACCGCCGCCTTGACTTCCCGGATAAATGGCTTTGGCGATCGCACCGGCAATCAGTCCTAAAACGATCCAAGCAATAATTCCCATTTCTCTTTCTCCTGAATACTTAAACTTTTCTTGTGCCTTGTCTTATGTTCTTAGAATAACAACCCCTATCCCGCTCTTACCTCTACCGCAGGGATGAACCGGAAGTGGTAGGATTTCTCATTAATCGTCCGAGTTTGAGGCTTTTTAATATCTCAAAAGAGTTAACCCACTTTTTCGAGGGAAGAAAGGTACTTATGCTCAAAGCAAAAAGGAAATAGGAGAATTTTTTCTGGGACTTTTTGTGTTTTACTGGTAAAAAAATTACAATAATTTTGTGAAATGAGGAAAGTTTGCGCCCGATGGATCTGACTCTGTGCATGATTGTGAAGAATGAAGAGGCAACACTGTCGCGGACTTTGGACAGCGTTAAGGGTGTTGTTGACGAAATGGTTGTGGTGGATACGGGATCGGGCGATCGCACCCGTGAAATTGCCAGAGAATCCGGGGCGAGGGTTTATGACTTTGAATGGTGCGACGACTTCGCAGCGGCGCGCAATGAGTGCCTGAAGCACGCCCAGGGCGACTGGATTTTGGTGTTGGATGCCGATGAGGTTTTGGTACCGGAGATTGTGCCTCAAATTAAGCAGGCAATTGCGAGCGATCGGCTGCTGCTAATCAATCTCATCCGCCAAGAAATCGGTGCCTCTCAATCTCCCTATTCCCTAGTGTCGCGCTTGTTTCGCAATCGCCTCGATATCCGCTTTTCTCGCCCCTACCACGCAATGGTAGACGACAGCGTGGCTGAGATTTTGCAGAGGGAACCACAATGGAAAATAGTTTCTCTCCCCGATGTGGCGATTTGGCACTCTGGTTATCAAAAAGATGCGATCGCCGCAAAAAGTAAATTCCAAAAAGCTCAAGCAGCAATGGAACGCTATATCGCTTATTATCCAAACGATGCTTATGCTTGTAGCAAATTAGGTGCGCTGTATGTAGAAAGCGGGCAAATCGGGCGGGGAATTAATTTATTGACCAAAGGCTTGACTGCCGAGGCCATTAATGATTCTATTGTTTACGAACTGAACTATCATTTGGGAATTGCTTATCGCCAGCAGCAGCAATTTGTTAAAGCAAAAGAACACTATCAAGCGGCAATTAATACAGATGTGATCCCGGCGCTCAAGTTGGGCGCTTACAATAATTTGGGCAATTTGTTCAAAGAGGAAGGAGATTTGAAATCTGCTGAAAAAGCTTACAAAGCAGCTTTAAAAATTGACCCTAATTTTGGAGTAGGTCACTACAATTTGGGACTGACGCTGAAGGCAGCCGGAAATTTAGCAGATGCCATCGCCTATTACAGACAAGCGATTAAAATCGATCCAGAACACGCGGAAGCTCATCAAAACTTGGCAGTAGCCTTGCTGAAAATTGGCAAAATGCCAGAGAGTTTAGCAGAATTCAAAAGAGCGATCGCCCTTCACGAACAGCGCCGCCCATTTGAAGCAGAACGCCTGCGCCGGGGACTGCAAGAAATGGGTTTACTTTAAACTTGCATATCTACTAGACCTCTTGCAAAAAAGATATATGTTATAATCAGAAGTTTTAAATTTAGCCCCCTAGAGCTAACTCATAATTGTA
>NZ_JAUBRB010000152.1:0-1031 GCF_036701585.1 Microcoleus sp. POL10_C6
CCATGACTGCTCCTCAAAAAGCAGTCTTGAATCAGAACTCGGGGCAAATGGGAATCCCTTTTGTCAACACGGCCTAGGCTCTCACCTTCATCGGCGATGTTGTGAAACCGCCGATACCGTTCCCATAGGACGTCTGGGTGAGGAAATGCTTCCATGCCAAATTCGGTTTCGGCAGGCTCCGTTGCAGGAGCAGCGCGATTATGCTCGGCAAAGCCGTCGCCGTTCGAACTGAAGGCGCTCGGTACGTCAATAATCTCAGCATAGCCTATAGCTTGCTGAAGCCCGCTGCTGATCGTGTGTTTGTTGTCCTTCGCTTCCACCACAGCCAGCGGCAAGCCCGGCTTGAGCGAAAGAACATAGTCCGCGAATTTGCGCTTCTTCTTGTTCCGGGATGACAGGTTTCCGCGCACAACGACCGGGCCGGGAGCGAGTGTCACTTCCCGGCGTATCTGCTGCATCTGATCCCAACCCGCCTGCTTGATGGCAGGGGTGATGAACAGGTCGCAGATATCAATCTCGCTGCATTTCTTCTTCTCTGCCTCGTCCAACCAGCCTGGCCCCGATATTTTGTCAGCTATTCCAACATTCTCGAAGGTTCGATGACCCTCTCGACACACTACCAAAAGGTATTCGCAAGTCACCATGCTTTCGTGAGCCGATAACATTCGTGGCCGCTACCCTGCCGGGCAGCCTGCTCTATCCGCTGCGCGGACCGGGCCTGTAGTCCCCGCCCATCCGGGTGACGATCAGGAGCGGTTAGGTATTGATCCGCATCGAGCAGCGGTCATATCCGAAATGTGGTGGTCAATTGTAACGGATGAGACCCCTGTGTGAGAAACCAAAGCGTGCCACCTTAATGAGAGAACAGGCAAGCTGGATTTGCGGAGGGGAGGGGGGCTGACTGCTGGCACCTAGAAAGTGTCCGTTGAACGATCCTCTTTGGCACAAGCAGCTTAGGCCGTGTTGACAAAAGACTTCAGCCATAGGCGAGTGGCGGCGAGGTTGAGAAAACTCTCGAAGGATAGGATGGT
>NZ_JAUBRB010000031.1:0-83729 GCF_036701585.1 Microcoleus sp. POL10_C6
GAGTTGAGTACGCCACCAAACACAGAGTCGTCTCCGTTGTCGCCGTCAAGGGTGTCCGGGCCTTTGTCACCCCAAATCAGGTCGTTGTCGATGCCACCATAGGCGATGTCAGGGCCTTTGCCCGAGTAAATCGTGTCCGAACCTTGAGTGCCGGCAATGGCGTCGCCGGAAGAACCGCCGAAAATTAGGTCGCTGTCGTTGTCGCTTAAGTCGATGTTGTTGCCGTTGTCGCCGACTATGGTGTCGGCACCGCGATCGCCGTACAATGTGTCGGAGTTGCGATCACCAATCAGGCGATCATCTTGTTTGCCACCAAATACGGCATCGGTGTGTTTGCCGGCGTAAACGATGTCGTTGCTTCTACCTGCTGCGATGAAGTCTCGCTGTTGTTCGCCGAAGATGATATCGCTGCCGCCTTCACCTAATACTGTGTCGTCGCCACCAAAGGAGAGAAACAGTTGGTTGGTTTCGTTTCCTGTTAAGGAATCGTTGCCTTCGGTTCCGATGCTGGTGTTTTGGATGTCGATGAGTTGGGCGGCGTTGGAGTCGAAGTTGAGTATGGGCTCTGGCTGGGGTTGGATAAATGTGATCGGGGGCAGCAAGGGCAACGGGGCGCAACCGCAACTGGTATCCGGTTCGGGTACTGGGTTGAAGATGGGGGTTGGTTCTGGCGCTGGTGTTGGTGTTGGTGTGGGTGTTGGTTCCGCCGTTGGTGTGGGTGTTGGTGTGGGTGTTGGTTCCGCCGTTGGTGTGGGTGTTGGTTCCGCCGTTGGTGTGGGTGTTGGTGTGGGTGTTGGTGTGGGTGTTGGTGTGGGTGTTGGTTCCACTGCGGGTGTGGGTATTGGTTCCGCCGCTGGTGTGGGTGTTGGTTCCGCCGCTGGTGTGGGTGTTGGTTCCGCCGCTGGTGTGGGTTCCGGCGCTGGTGTGGGTGTTGGTGGTGTCGGCACGGGTATCGGCGCGGGTATCGGCGCGGGTGCCGGTGTTGGTGGTGTCGGCACGGGTGTCGGCGTCGGTATCGGTCCCTTAAGGGGAATGAGAGAGACAGTGGCGACTGCCGCACTGGTGGCGCCGAGGTTATCTATAGCGCTGTAGGTGAAGTTAGCCCCTATGAAATTGCCCGATGCCTGGAAGAACAACTGGGTAATTTGCTCGGCTGTAAGGGTTTGACCTGCCGTGACCCGCACTCCTTGGCTGGGTTCGCCTAAGAACAGCGTGCCTTCATTGGCTGGCGGCAAGGTGTTTACGGTAAAGGAAACCACCGTCCCGTCTGGGTCGGTTCCTCCGAGTCCGGGGATGTTCACGGTTGTTCCCAGCAACACAGCGAGGCTGGAGTTGTTGGCGACGGGTGGCTGGTCGGTGGGAGGTAATAGGGCTAGCAGGGAGGCTGTAGCGGGGGCTGGACTAATAGCGCCGCGGCGGTCTGTGGCGCTGTAGGTAAAGTTGGTGGCTGCGAATTCGCTGGTTGCTTGGAAGAATAACTGGCTGATTTGAGTTGTGCTCAGTCTTTGGCCTGCAGTGACCCGGATTCCCTGGCTGGGGTTGCCCAAGAACAGGACGCCTTGATTTGCTGCCGGCAGGGTGTTGATAGTGAAGAATTCGATCGAGTCGTCAGGGTCTTTGGCCGTCAGCCCTGTGAGGTTGACGGTGCTGTTTGGCGCCAATGTCTTGCTGAAGTTTGTGGGTACTGGCGGGTAGTTGAACGCCAGGGAGACCAGAGAAACTGTGGCGGCAGGACTGCTGGCACCGAGATTGTCCTTGCTGCTGTAGGTAAAATTAGCTCCTGTGAAATTGCCGGCAGACTGGAAGAATAACTGCGTCATTTGCTCGGCTGTCAGGGTTTGACCAGCCGTGACGGCGACTCCCCCCGTTGCGGGGGCGCCCAAGAACAGGACGCCTTGATTTGCCGGCGGCAGGGTGCTGATGGTGAATGTAACCACTGTACCGTCTGAGTCTCTGCCTCCGAGCCCGCTAATTTGGACAATGCTGTTGGGCGCTAGCGCAGCGTTGCTGCTGTTGGCTGATGGAAGTTTGTTGGGTGTGGGCTGGGCGAGTAAAATGGCGGTGGTGACAGTGGCTCTGGACTCGGAACCGTTGTTATTGCTGGGTTTGGGGTCAAAAGTGGTCGATCGACTCTGGGAAGTATTGCTAATAGTGCCCGTCGCTGGAACGACTAATGTTACCTCGCGGTTGATGTTGCTGCCGCTAGTCAAACTGGGAATTGTTGGGAAGGTGACAACCCCTGTCACCGGGTCGTAAGTGCCGTTATCGGATGCGCTGACTCCCGTTAAACCGGGAATGATGCTGTCTGTAATCACTACGTTTTCAGCAGCATTCGGCCCATTGTTGGCGGTAGTTATAGTATAAGTCACGGAACTACCAGCAGGAGCAGATGTGAGACCGCTCTTGGACGTAACCAGGTCGGCCACAGGATCGATCGAGGTAATGACTTGACCCCCCGCTTCACCGGGCACTGCGACTGTCGAGCCGTTGTTGTTTGTTAAGTCCGGGTCAAAAGTGTCCGATCGACTTAATACAATGTTGGTGATGCTCGTCAGGGTAGGCGGGGGTACAAAAATTAGGCGGCGGGTGACACTGCTGCCGCTGGCTAAAGTCGCGATCGCTGGAAACTCGATCGCCCCTGTGCTTGGGTTGTAGGTTCCGCCATCGAATACGCTGACATTAGTTAAGCCGGGAATCAGGCTGTCGGTGATGACTACGTTGGTCGCAGGACTCGGCCCGTTGTTGGTAGTAGTAATTGTATAAAGTAGCGTGTCGCCCACCTTGATGGTGGCCGGAGCCGTTTTTTGGGTGACAACATCGGCTACAGCCTCGATCGAGGTAATGACGGTGGCGTTGAGGTTTGTACCGTTGTTGTTGGTCGGAGTGGAGTCGGGAGTGATGGAGGTACTTCTGGCCGTGTTGCTGATGGAAGTTAGGGTGGGCGGTACTGTGAAGTCGATCGTTCGGGTGACAGTCTCCGCGTTGGCGATTGCCAAGGGCGCGAAGGTGACAATGCCGGTTACTGGATCGTAAACGCCGCCGTTCGATGCTGTGACTCCGGTTAACCCAGGAACTATGCTGTCCGTGATGGTTACAGCTTCTGCAGGACTCGGCCCTAAGTTGACTGTGGCGATCGTATAGCTGACCGAACTACCAGCAGTAGCACTCGTAGAGCCCGTTTTTGTGGTTGCGAGGTCGGCGTTGGGCGCAATACTTGTCGTAACCGTAGAGTTAGTGGGAGTGCCGTCTTTGTTGGTTGTCGAACCGTTGTTGTTAGTGACGATCGGATCGAAAGTCGCCGAACTGCTCCGGGCCGTGTTGCTGATGGCAGTAACGGTGGCTGGGGCACTGAAACTGACAGTGCGGGTCGCAGTAGCCGCATTTGCCAGCGCTGTCAGTGCTGGAAAGGTGACAATGCCCGAAACTCGGTCGTAAGTCCCGCCGTCCGATACGCTGACTTCTGTTAAACCCGGAATAATGCTGTCAGTGATGGTCACATCGGCAGCGGGGTCTGGGCCGATGTTAGTCGTAGTCAGCGTGTAGGTGACGCTTGACCCGGCCGCGCTAGTCACAGGGCCACTTTTGGTAGTAACTAAATCCGCTACTGTATCAACAACTGTGGTAGAGACTACACCAGGCCCCTCGATTTGCCCTGGCGCGAGTATACCGCTGTTGTTGCTGAGGTCGGGGTCGAAAGTCGAGCTAGTGCTGAATGCAACGTTGGCAAAACTGCTACCGCTGGTTAAACCAGGCGGCAAATCAATAGTCAGGGTGTAAGTCACAGTCTCACCCGCATTGAGAACCGGAATTAACGGCCAGGTGACAGCTTTCGTTTGGTTCACGTAAGTGCCGTTGTTGGAGGCAATCAGAGCCGGCGGCAATCCGCCCGAAAACAGCAGTTCTAAAGGTATTTCGTCTTGAATCAGAACATTTGTAGCAGGCGCTGGCCCCCTGTTTACAGTAGTAATCGTGTAGGTAATGCTGCCTTCGGACTTGACGAACTGCGGGCCGGTCTTAATAGTGGCAACCTCTGCGGCAAGACTGGGAGGATTGATAGTTTCAACTACCACGTTTTGAAGTTCGTGAATGTTGTTGGCGCCTCCTGTGGAACTGCCAAAACCAAATTTGAAAATTGGCGGTACTGGCCCGTTTTCGGTGGCCAAGTTGGGGATGTCGATCAATGTAGTTTCGTAGATGTTGTCGAAATTTTGATCGAAAGCAACGGTGAGGCGAGAGGGATTCACCGGATCGTTAGATGGATTTAGCGTAATTTGAACGGATCTTTTGGCTAAATTGCGATCGCTCGTGAACGTATTGCTGAAGTTAAAACTGCTGCCTGGTTGAGGGCCACTAAAGTCAATGGTCGTAGGAATGTTATCGATGCCGAAGGGAACGAAGGCATTTGTTAAAAACTGATAACCGTTTGCTTGATTTCCTCTAACAGTTACTGAATCTGGTCTGAAAGAACCAATAGAGGAGCCGAGAATCGGAGGCGGCTCAGGGCCAGAGCGCCCTTCTGTGGATGTTGAAAAATTGCCAAACTCGTCAAGCCCAATGCCTAAATAACCTCCCTCAATACCGGGTATACCCGTTCGTGGAGCGTAAGCCAGAGAACCGCCAAAACCCCCAGTCCTGGTTGGGCTAACAGTGCCGTCAATCAAGAAGAAACCCAGCCCGTCCCCGGGCTGAGGGCTAATAGAGGGTTGCGGAGACGGAAATTGCTGGTTTGAACCGTAAGAATAAAAATCAAACTGGACTCTGAGACCGTCGGTTGAAGGAATGGGGTTGTTGTAGATGACGAAGGCTTCCCGAAGGTTTACTGCTGGAGTTAATAGCAGAGCGCCCTCGCCGGGAATTGCACCGCCCAAAGCCGGAAGTACGCCGGATACAGTGCCTCCGGTAATGCCAGGGATAAGTTGATTGGCTGCTGGAACCCCGCTGGTGGGATCAAACAGTGCCCCGTCGTTTCCCCCGTAAATCCAAGGCCCCCTAACTGTGGAGTTTTTGAAAGTTTCGTTAACTAATGTGCCGAGGGCGTAAGGGTAGGCTTCGAGCACTTCTTTTTCAATGGCGATTCTCGCCTTTATTTCCCCGATCGCAAATTTTAATTGCCAGTCGCCGCCGAGTGCCGCACTCCCCGTCAAGTTGTCGGAAGCTGCAATATCTGCACCGGCAATCAAGCTTAGCCGCCGCACGAAGGCCTCGCCGCTTTCCCCCGCTGCGACGCTGCACCCGAATAACAAGATATCTCCTCTCTCGCTGAGGGCTTTTCCCCACTGCTGTAACAAATGGCTGTAGGTTTGTAAGTTGTCGTTGCAGAGTTCGATCGACCCTAGCTGCACCAGAGCTTCTCGACCGTGAGAAACTATCTGAAGGCTGTCTAAATCGCTGCAATGGGTCAAAATTCTAGTAATTTGCTCGACTCCATCCCGCGTCGAGTCCAGTACAAATACCTCTGTATCGGCTGTTGCTCCTCTTGCCAAGCTGTCCCTGTTCTCTACTCTGGCATCGAGAAACAGTACATTTTTTATACTCCGAGGAGGCAACCACGGGGGGTTTTCCCTTACGGTTGCTCGAAAAAATTCTCTGTGGGGATGCCCAATTCTCGTGCCGCCAGGAAGTTTCTGGGACAGGAAACACTCCTCTGTTTTTACTTGTTTTATTGTTTTTTTATGAGGATAAGTTGCTGTTGTTCGGGATTTTGTACCCGCAATCCTTGCGGTAGAGTCACCTATTTTTGGGGTGATAAAAATTGGTTTGTTGCAGATGCTTTGCATGGTAAAACTGTCTCACGGATTGTAGATGATGTACCCATTTCCAGATGATCATTATCACCTATTGAAAAAAATTAATTGCCGAGTAAGAGGCTCTGCTGCTTGACTTGAACTTAGAGCAAAAAGCGAATTTTACTCAGCACAAAGCAGTCCTATATTGATATTTGATAGCATTGCAAATATCGCTGGCAGAAGCGCTGAGGATTTGGGGTTTAAATCGCAATAATTTCTCTATCGGGGATATTTTGCCTTCGACTTTTTTCTTTTCTGTTAGCGAGTGTATCTGTTACACGCTTATCTCTTACATCGCGCAGTAGATAATAACACCAGTTCTCAAAAATTTACTTAATGAGGTTTTCTGTACATCGTCTAATGCACTTTATTTGCCGAGAAAATTCACTATTTCTAGACGTATAAACCTGGTTTGAGGGACGAAAAGACTTCTTTGCAGCCCTCGCTCCCGGTAAACAACTCGGTTTCTTTGGTTTTGGTGTATAAGCCCTGTTCACAATAGCAACCAGACATTAATTAGGGAGTGATAGCCGTCACATAATTATGGCGACCGTGCCCGAAGTGTCATTCAACTGAGATCTTTTACCATTCTCCATAACCCTTCTATGGGGGGGGTTCTCCTGCCCAGCCCATAAGAAAATTCACTTGTGGAACAGGCCTGAAAGCCTATTCTTGAAAATGGTGCAACATATGAGATTCAATTGAAATCGGCATACCCTGTATCGACGAAGCGTCTTAAAAATTCATGACTTGCAGTCGGGAGATAGCAATCTAGGTTTGAGACTGTTTCGCTACGATCGCAAAAACAGATTAGTGCCGCCCAGAAGCAACTTCTCAAACTATCAACAAGCTAGTCTTCGAGCTGGTTTCTGTTTAAGATAAAAGCTCGGGACAATGTTTCGTGCAAAATTTTTCATGATGTTTTGGAGAAACTGATTTGGAGATTGGCCCCTCAGCTACTTACGATTTTTGTTGGCTAATTTTATTAACTGCAGGAGTTACGCGCAGGAGACTAGAAACCCAATTTATTTCTAGATTTCTCGCCACCCAACCAAAATTTATCATCTAAACTTCGTTTCTGATCGTAAATCCTCAACTAAAAAAACACCGATCGCAATTCCCCTGTTATGGCAATTTTAACCACCAACTGTAACCAAGCAATAATGCTCGATTAGGTTTTAACTGCTGAGTTTGGGCGTGGGTCGTCCAAAAGAAGCTTCAACCATAATCCTTACACGTAAGTACATATTAACTCATTGATTATTACATCCGCAAATAGGCGTAGATACAAGCACGAATATAAGCTATATCTTTTCACCGCGAGCGTCAAGAGTTCTGGCTTGGTAGTACCGACAATCTTGACAGGGCCCAGAAGGATTGACCGCGCAGCGAATGTAATTAGAGCGGGCGTTATACTCGCAAGTGATATCGCCGATCGAATAACCGAGGCTTTGTATGTAAGTGCGATCGGCAGTTTGTAGTTGAGTTCGCATGGATCTATTCGCTACCGCCAGTCTGGCCGCAGCAATTCTATCGCGGGCTTGGCTCTGGGCAGAGCGCATCACCCACAAAGACAGCAGCGAGGGAGCTAAACCTATGAAAATAATCAGGAGAGCAGTTAGCACTTTTTCAGAGCTTATGTGGAGAATATTTGTTTTAATTTAGGCGATCGGCAACAAAAAATCCTCCTCGACAAGACGGTTTTAAATAAGAAAAGTTCCCGAGCAATTCTCAAACTAGGCCGCCCCTGTGTTAACCGTTAGCTGGCGGCTGAGGAAGGCGAATTAAATAACTTACAATTTTAATTGTTATTGTGGGACGGGCGGGACGCCCATCCCACAAACTTTTTGAGAAAGCCGGTTGCTCTTCAAAACCAAAACGGTTAAATCTTAGCAACATCCCCCGCTAAATCCATCAACGAACCCGCGCCTTCCACCTTAGCAACATCCAACAAAGTCTTCAAAACCGAATCGGGATTCAAACTAATCGAATCAATTCCCAACTCAACCAAGAAACGAGCAAACTCAGGATAATCGCTGGGCGCTTGACCGCAAATCCCAATCTTGCGATCATACTTTTTGGCGGCTTTAATGGCAATTGCTACCATGCGCTTGACAGCTTCATTCCGTTCGTCAAAGATGTGGGCGACTAAAGCAGAATCCCGGTCTAATCCTAATGTTAGCTGAGTTAAATCGTTAGAGCCGATCGAGAATCCGTCAAAAACTTGGGCAAATTCGTCAGCAAATATGACATTGCTCGGCAATTCGCACATCACATAAACTTGCAAGCCGTTCTCGCCCTTAACTAAACCGTGTTTTGCCATCTCGGCTAACACTTTTCGCCCTTCATCCGGGGTGCGACAAAATGGAATCATCGGAATCACATTTGTCAAGCCCATTTCGTCGCGAACTCGCTTTAATGCTTTGCATTCTAAAGCGTAAGCTTCGCGGTAATTTGGGTCGTAATAGCGAGAGGCGCCACGCCACCCGATCATCGGGTTTTCTTCCTTGGGTTCAAACTGCCGCCCTCCCAAAAGATTAGCATATTCGTTGCTCTTGAAATCGCTCATCCGCACGATAACTGGATTTGGATAAAATGCGGCGGCAATTGTGGCAATCCCGTGGGCGAGTTTGTCGGTGAAGAAATCGGGTTTGTGTTGGTAAAGTGCTGTCAGGTTTGCAATTTCTTCTTTGACTGATTCATCCACCAATTCGTCAAAGTGAATCAGTGCCAGCGGGTGTGCTTTAATGTGATTGGCAATGATGAATTCCAACCGCGCTAAGCCTACGCCGTCGCAAGGAATCGCTGATAAACCAAACGCTTCTTCTGGGTTCCCGACATTCATTAAAATTTGAGTGCGGGTGCGGGGTAAATTCTCGATCGCGGTTTCTTGAATTTCAAAAGGAAGCAAACCGGCATAAACTTTGCCTTCGTCTCCTTCCGAACAAGAAACAGTGATTTCTTGCCCGTTTTTTAAGATTTGGGTGGCATCGCCAGTGCCGACAATGGCGGGAATTCCCATTTCTCTGGCGATGATGGCGGCGTGACAAGTGCGGCCACCGGAATTGGTGACGATCGCACTTGCTTTTTTCATAATCGGTTCCCAATCGGGGTCTGTTTTGTTGGTAACTAAAACTTCTCCTGATTGAAATTCAGCGATTCTGTGAACATCTAAAATTACGCGGGCTTTTCCTTGTCCGATTGATTCGCCAACGGCGCGTCCTTTTGCTAAAACTGCACTGCTACCTTCCAATTTGTAGTTTCGCAAAACTTTAGCAGATTTTTGAGATTGTACTGTTTCGGGTCGTGCTTGGACAATAAACAATTCGCCCGTATTGCCGTCTTTTGCCCACTCAATGTCCATCGGGGTATAAGTCCCGCGCACTTTAGAGTAGTGTTCTTCTATGATGACGGCCCATTTTGCGAGTTGCAGAATTTCATCATCTTGGATGGCAAATTTATTTTTTTCGGCGGCGATGACGGAGACGTTTTTGGTGTATTTAGAACCGCCGATATCGTACACCATTTTGAGGGTTTTGCTGCCGAGGCGTTTGTCTAAAATCGGACGAAAACCTTGTTTTAAGGTTGGTTTAAAGACGAAGTATTCGTCGGGGTTGACGGTGCCTTGGACGACGTTTTCGCCTAATCCGTAGGCGGCGGTTACTAATACGGCGTTTTTGAATCCGGTTTCGGTGTCGATGCTGAACATGACGCCGGAGGATGCTAAGTCCGATCGCACCATTTTTTGGACGCCGACTGATAGGGCGACTTCAAAGTGGTCAAAACCCCGCTGTTGGCGGTAGGAAATTGCGCGATCTGTGAATATGGAAGCAAAGCATTTGTGACAGCATTCGAGCACGCCAGCGCAAGCTTGGACGTTGAGGTAGGTTTCTTGCTGTCCCGCGAAACTGGCGTCGGGTAAGTCTTCGGCGGTGGCGGAGGAACGCACTGCTACGTCTGTACTGTCGCCGTAGCGATCGCACAATTTTTCGTAAGCATCCGCGATCGCCGCTTGGAGTTCTCGCGGAAATGGTGTGTCGAGAATCAGTGCCCGCGCTTGCTTGCCTTTTTGTCGCAGGTTCTGCAGATCTTCTACGTCTAAATCGGCAAAAATTTCGCGCAATTTAGCTTCTAAACCCGCTGACTGGATGAAGTACCGGTAAGCGTATGCTGTAGTTGCAAATCCGTTGGGAACTCTAACTCCTTGGGGGCTTAACTGTTGAATCATTTCGCCCAAAGAAGCATTTTTTCCCCCTACTAATGGGATGTCGGCGATTCCGACTTCATCAAACAACAATACTAAGGCTTTTTCTTTGGGAATTAAACCGGGTTTTTGTTCAATTGCTAAATTGTCGAGCATTGCTTTTTTCCTCTCAACTTCAGCTCATTTCGGTCAACGGACAGTAAACAAAAGACAGTTTATTGGGAATTGTAATTTTGTTACAAAAATTCTCAATTTTTTTCCTAGGCTGTATCAACCGAATTTTCGATTGCCTCTATTTCAAGACTATCACTTTTTGGCTAAATAGCAAGGCCTGTGGAGATGTTTTATTTGATTGCAAAAAGTAAAGAAATTGCAGTAATGAGTTTATGTAAGGTATTATAAAAGAAGTGGTAAAAATATGAATAGCGAAGATAGTTCCCACGGCTTTTTTGGCGTTGAGCGCTCATGGGTGTGGGGATATAGCTTGGATTGTGTTGGTAGCGGAATCCAAGGGCAACAAAGGGTGGGATTCGATCGCGCGATCGGCTGAACCCGCCCAAAAACCGATACTTATTTTCCGACAAGAGTCCTGAGTCGCCGAAAATTGGAGATTCTAGTTCCACATCCCCGATTCATCTGTGGACTAAATCTAAAATCTAACATCGTGTCACAGGGGCGATCGCCCAAAAAAATACTACGCAGCTTAGTTTCCTCCTGAAACCCAGCTTCTAAAAACCATAAAAATTTTCTCTCTGATTGCGTTAACCTACTTAGAGGAAAAACACAATCGCATAGATATCAGATATTGTACCATTTTCAATAAGCCTTTTAAGGGCTGGTCAGAAGAACCCCTCCCAAGAAAATTGACTCTTTGTGAAATGGGCCGGAAAGCCAGTTTTTGAGAATCGTTCAACATCTGAGATCAAGTGCATTGTAATTGTTGAACCAAAGAGTTTTTAACTGGTAACGGCAGGATTTGTGGCTAGACAATTCTTTATATGCTATAATAGTTGGCTACACTGCCTTCTGACAAAAAATAAGGTATATGATATCAGTTTTGAGCCCACCCGCAAAGCGAAATGGCTTTAAAGTTCTTCTGGTCGAAGACAATCAAGCAGAAGCCGATCTGATCGAAGAATTATTATTAGAAACAAATGTCAGTAGAGCCGAACCCCAAAGGCTATCAGTAAGTTGTACAGACCGTCTCAGCAAAGCGCAGCAACTTTTGATCAGCGAACATTTTGATGTGATTTTACTAGATCTTTCGCTGCCCGATAGCCAAGACTTAAATACAATTGTCAAAATACAAGAATATAGCCTAAATACTCCGATTGTCGTACTGACTGCCCGCAACGATGAAGAGCTTGCCCTGCAGTCAATCCAAGCCGGGGCTCAAGATTATCTAGTTAAGCGAAAAATCGACAGCGAAGTGTTAATTAGATCGCTGCGTTACGCAGTCGAGCGACAGCACAACCAAGAAGCTTTGCGAAAAAGTGAAGAAAAATATCGCTCGGTAGTCGAGAATTCTCTCGTCGGAATTGCCATTCTTGCTCCTCCGAATTCCCCCTCAGAACCAGAAAAATACGAGTGGTTAGAAGTAAACGATGCTTTGTGCGATTTGCTGGGATACGATCGCCAAGACTTTTTGCACGAGAATTGGGAGATGTGGGGTTTTCCTGAAGACTTGCAGGCAAGTTTAGAGCAGTTAAATAAAATTTTGGCAGGGGAGAGTGAAGGCTATGTTTTAGACCAAAGGTGGCGCAGAAAAGACGGAAAAATAGTTTATACTAGAGTTTCCCTGCGCTGTATTCGCGCCCTAGACGGCTCGATCGACCACCTGATTAAAGTAGTCTTGGACGTGAGCGATCGCTACCGTTACGAAGCTCAATTAAAAGCATCAGAAGAGTTTTTAAATCACACAATTAATTCTACTCCTGACCCGATTTTTGTCAAAGATGAGCAGCACAGATGGATCGTATTAAACGATGCTTTTTGCAATTTGATAGGAAAAAGGCGATCGGAACTGATTGGCAAGTCAGGATACGATTTTTTACCCCCAGCACAAGCGGCTTTTTTTGGGCACCGAGACGAGCAAGTATTGCAAAGAAGTCTTGCGGAGGAAACAGAAGAATTGTTTACCGATGGCGGCGGTCAAGAACGCATTATATCTACTAAAAAAACAGTATTTAAAAAAGCCGACGGGACTAAAATGTTGGTCGGAACAATGCGAGATGTGACTGACTACAAACGCCAGCAAATAGCGTTGCAGGAAAGCGAAGCTCGATTTCAAATAATGACCGACAACGTGCCGGGAATGATTTATCAATATCGGCTTTATGGAAATGGTAAAACATCTTTTACTTACGTTTCCTCGGGCAGTTGGCAACTCTACAATTTAAAGCCAGAACAAATAGAAGAAAATGCCACGTTGGCTTTTGCAACAGTTCACCCCGACGACATCTCAGACTTGCAGCGCTCGATCGCAACTTCAGCGGCGACTCAGCAAGCTTGGCAACACCAGTGGCGGCAAGTTATGGGAGATCGAGTGAAATGGCTGCAAGGCGCGTCTAAGCCAGAAAAGCAAGCCAACGGCGATATAGTTTGGGACGGTTTGGTGATGGATGTTACGGAATTGAAACAAACCCAGCAAGACCGCGATCGATTTTTTAATCTCTCGCTGGATTTACTTTGCATTGCAGGTTTTGACGGCTATTTCAAACGATTAAACCCCGCTTGGTCAAATTTATTAGGTTATAGCAGTGATGAAATCTTAGCCAAACCTTTGATTGAATTCGTGCATCCAGAAGACCTAGAAATTACTATAGCGGAATTAGAAAAACTTAAAAAAAGCCACCCCGTTATTAGCTTAGAAAACCGCTATCTTTGCCAAGATGGTACCTATAAATGGCTGTCGTGGACAGCATCGCCGTTTGCAGAAGAAGGTTTGATTTATGCAGTGGCTCGCGACGTTACATTTAGCAAGCAAGCTGAAGCTGAATTGCGTAAGAGCGAAGCCACTAACCGCGCTCTTTTAAATGCGATACCAGATATGATATTTCGCTGTCGGGCAGATGGCACTTTTGTAGACTTCAAACCTGCCAAAGATTTCGAGAATATCCTACCACAAAAAGCACTAATTGGCAAAAAAGCACAAGACATATTGCCGGCTGCTTTTGCTGACAAAATCTTGTCGGGCAATCAACAAGCGATCGCCACCGGCGAGATTCAAGTTGTAGAATATCAAATGCCAGTTAATGATGAACTGTACGATTTTGAAGCGAGAATTGTTTTCTGCACAGAGGACGAAATTATCGCGATCGTCCGCGACATCACTAATCGTAAACGTTTTGAGTCAAAACTCCACAGGCAAGCAGCAGCAATGGCTGCTGCTTCCGAAGGTATCGCCATATTCAGTGCCGACAAAGAGGTGATTTATTGCAACGCAGCCCGACTAAAAATCTACGGTTACGACTCTCTCGAAGAAATCTTAGGTAAAAGTTGGAAAATATTCTACCAAGGTGCAGAGCTGCAAAGGTTCGAGCAAGAAGTCCTGCCGAATTTAGTGCAGAAAGGTTCTTACAGCACCGAAGCAGTAGGATGCCGTCGCGACCGCTCGGAAGTCCCTATAGATGTCTCGCTGACAATGCTGCCGGACGGGGAAATCATTTGCATTGTTCGCGATATTTCCCAAAGAAAAAAAACAGAAGCAGCACTGCGAGAAAGCCAGCGGTTAACTCAACAAATTGCTGGGGCAAGTCCTAATATGTTGTATGTTTATGACTTAATAGAACAAAAAAATATCTATGCGAACGCTTCTATATACCACATTCTCGGCTATACAGTAGAGGAGATTCAGGCAATCGGGCCGTGGATGATGTCAACTTTAATCCACCCCGAAGATTCAATCAAAATGCCTGATTATTTACTGCAAGTCGAAACAGGCAGCGAAGGGGATATCTTTGAAATTGAATACCGAATTAGGCACAAGGATGGTTCTTGGCGCTGGATGGTCAGCCGAGATACTGTATTTGCGAAAACAGGAGACGGTAAGTTAAAACAAATTCTCGGTACGGGAACTGATATTACAGAAAGCAAGCAAGCAGAAGATGAAATAAAGCTGTTGCTGGCAGCAACTCAAGCCATTAGTCAGTCGGCAGATTTTCACAGTGCCCTCCCAGATATCCTGCGGTTGCTGTGCAATGCGATCGGCTGGAATTTTGCGGAAGCTTGGATACCGAATGCTAATGGTACTTTTTTGGAACACAGCGAAACTTGGTACGCTAGCGATCGCGATTTAGATACCTTCGGCCGCGAAAGTAAAAAAATTAGATTTGCCGCTGGAGTGGCAGTACCTGGACGGATTTGGTCTAGCAGAAAAGTAGAATGGATTGAAGATATTTCTCTAGCTAAAAATCATCTTTTTGCCCGATCGCAAATGGCGGCATTAGTCGGATTGAAAGCTTGTTTCGGAGTGCCAATTCACACTAGCTCAAAGGTGCTAGCAGTTTTAGTATTCTGCAAGCGCGACCGCTCGATTATGGAACCGCGTATAGTAGAGTTGGTCAAGGCTGTAGCGACGCAGTTGGGCGATCATATTCAGCGCAAACAAGCCGAAGAAGAATTGCGTAAAAGTGAAGAACGCTGGCAGTTAGTTCTCAAAGGCAATCAAGACGGAATTTGGGATCTGAATCTTCAAACAAATGAAGCTTTTCGATCGGCCCGCTGGCAAGAAATTATCGGTTACGCAGAGGGCGAAATCGACAGCACCAACAGCGCATGGATCGAGCGCATCCATCCAGACGATCACTCACGAGTGCAAGCAGCGATCCAAGGTTATCTCGATCGCCAAACCCCCAATTACGCCGCCGAATACCGCTTGCAGTGTAAAGACGGTAGCTATAAGTGGGTTCTCGCCCGCGCTCAAGCAGTGTGGGACGAAGCCGGAAACCCTCTGCGGATGGTGGGTTCAATGACGGATATTAGCGATCGCAAAGCAGCAGAATTAGCTTTACTGCAGGTCACTCAAGCCGTCGAAAGTACCAGCGACGCGATCGTGATCGCCGACTTGAAAGGGCGGTCTATTTACCACAATCAAGCCTTCATTCAGCGCTACGGCTATACGGTGAAAGAGCTCAATGATATTGGCGACATGACGGCACTTTATGTCCGGCATAAAAATTCCAAACAAATCTATAAAAGCCTTCGCAAAGGTTGCTCTTGGTGTGGCGAAGTTGCACTGCAGACTAAGAGCGACGAACCAGTAACTGCTCTGGTGCGCGCCGACACTATTCAAGATATTAATGGGAATTACATCGGCTTAATTGGAGTCATTACAGACATCACAAAACGCAAAGAATCAGAGTTGATTTTGAGACAAAAGTTAAAGCGCGAACAGTTGGCGGTAGCCATGCTGGAACGCATTAGATCCTCTCTAAATCTTGAAGAAATTCTCACCAAAAGTGTCGAAGAAGTGCGGCAGTTCTTGCAAGTAGACCGCACTATTATTTACCAATTCAATCCTGATTGGAGTGGGTTTATCGCTGTCGAGTCGGTTGCCGAAAATGTCCGACCAATTGTAGGAATGGAAATTTATGACCCCTGTTTTGGGGCAGCCTACGTTCCTCTTTACCAAGACGGTAGAGTTAGATCCATAGAAGATGTTCAGAATGCCGGTCTGGCAGACTGCCACTTGGCTTTGTTGACCCGGCTCGATGTGAGAGCGAATCTGGTAGTGCCGATTTTGCAAGGCGAAAACTTGTGGGGGCTATTAATTGCTCACCACTGCACGGGCCCGCGTCCCTGGCAACAATTGGAGGGAGAGTGCCTAAAACAATTGGGGGTGCAGTTGGCGATCGCGATCCAGCAATCAATGCTATTTGAACAAGCACAAACCGAAATTGCCGATCGCAAACTTGCAGAAGCCGCCCTACAATTAGCTAAAGAAGCCGCCGAATCCGCCAACCGCGCTAAAAGCGACTTTCTCGCCAACATGAGCCACGAATTGCGGACGCCTTTGAACGGGATTTTGGGATACATTCAACTGCTCAAAGTCGATAAAAACTTTACCGCCGATCAGCAGGAAAGTCTTAACAACATTCACCAGTGTGGCAACCACCTGCTGATGCTGATTAATGATGTTTTAGACCTCTCAAAAATCGAAGCTAGTAAAATGGAGCTGTCGCTGACAAACGTGCATTTTTCCAGTTTTGTGAAAAGTATTATTGATTTGTTCCAGATGCGATCGGCTCAAAAAGGAATTGCCTTTAATTACGAGCAACTGTCAGCGCTGCCAGACGGCATTTTGGCAGACGAAAAAAGATTGCGTCAAGTTTTGATTAATTTGCTCAGCAATGCCGTTAAGTTTACGAACAGCGGCAGCGTTACATTCAAAGTCGGTTATGCAGAAAAATTTCCCGATAACTATCCTCAAACCACCTGCGAAAATTCTAGTTTGACAGCGGAAATTGCCACTCAAACGCTCAATGTGACCGCGAATTTAGACGCGCAGCAAATGTCGAGCCAGCCCCTAGGAACAACAGAAGCGCGCGAGGTGACAACAGCAGAAAATATCAGCCGTGTTCCTACCCCTAAAATTCGCTTTCAAATCGAAGATACCGGCATTGGCATTTCTCAGAATAAATTAGAAGAAATATTTTTGCCTTTTCATCAAGTGGGCGATCATAACAATTTCGTTGAAGGTACGGGACTGGGACTTTCCATCAGCCAAAAATTAGCCAAAATGATGGGCAGCCAAATTCGCGTCCAAAGTACCTCCGGCAAAGGCAGTATATTTTGGGTGGATCTAGACTTGCCCGCAGTCGCCCAGTCTTCTGAACTCCCCTCCCGGCAAGAAAAAAGGCGGCTTATCGGTTTTACCGGCCCCCAGCGGAAAGTGCTAATCGTGGACGATCACGAAGTAAATCGCGCCATGTTGCACAGGCTACTTTTTCATTTAGGCTTTGAAATTGCAGAAGCTACAGACGGCGAAGACTGCTTGCACAAAGCACAGGAATTTCTACCGGATATAATTTTAATGGATTTGCTGATGCCCGTCATGAACGGTTGGGAAGCTACCAGGCGGCTGCGACAGTTGCCGGAATTAAAAAATACGGTTATCCTTGCTTTGTCTGCTAACGTTTACGAGACTACCAAGAAAGAGAGCATACTTGCAGGTTGCGATAATTTTCTCACCAAGCCGATTCAAACTAACGAGCTTTTAGAATTATTGCGCCTGCATTTGAGACTAGAATGGGTTTACGAAGAAGGATCACAAACCAAAAAGCGCACAGATCCAACTGCAAAAGCATCTTCTGAGATTGCTGCTGCTGACTCAACGATGGTGTCTCCTGCCTCAGAGTCAATCATGGCGCTGTTAAGATTGGCTGCAATGGGCGATATTGAAGCTATTCTGGAAGAAACTGCTAAACTCGAACATTCTGACCCAACATTAGTGCCTTTCGTTCATCACCTGCGCCAACTTGCTAAAGGATTTCAGCTCAAGCAAATTCGAGATTTTTTGAAGCAACATTTGTCCTAAAATTGACGGTAGCTAACAGACAACTCAAAATCAGTTAAATCTCGCGCCCTGACTACCATTCTCAATCAGGTGTTCTGGCCTCCCGCGAAGCGACAACTTAATTTGCTTGGGCGGCCCGGACTCGCAGCCGGCTCCTCAAAGGGTTATTGCAAAGAGAAGCATCTAGGAAGCAACCGGGTTTCTAGAGCCGCAGAAAATTCATTGAATCCCATTTAACCTCACAACCCACAACTCAAAAATCAAAAATTTGAATGTTTCCCTTGAATATGAACGATAAGAATTCCGAAAGAAGCATCATACTAATTGTCGATGACAACCAAACAAATCTTGACGTACTTTTCGAGTTGTTAAGGAATTACGGGTTTAAAGTATTAGTGGCTCTAGACGGCGAAAGTGCGATCGAGCAAATTGACTACATCCATCCAGACTTGATTCTTTTGGATATCATGATGCCAGGAATTGACGGTTTTGAAACTTGCCGACGTTTGAAAGCAGACCCGTCAACGCAAGATATTCCCATCATATTTATGAGCGCCCTTTCCGATACGCCTGATAAAGTAAAAGGCTTTCAGACAGGAGCAGTTGACTACATCACTAAGCCTTTTCAGCACGAAGAAGTTTTGAGCCGGATTCAAACCCACTTGACAATCCGCAGCTTGCAAAAAAAACTCGAAGAAAAAAACCTCGAACTTGCCCACCTCAACCAAAACCTTGAAAGACTTGTTGAACAAAAAACCAAGCAATTAATAAACCAGGAAAAAACAGCCATCATCGGACGTTTGACTCAGGGCATGGTTCACAACCTCAAAAGTCCCCTACAAGTGATCCAGACTAGCGTCGATTTGATTGAAACAAAAGCCGCACAAATTCAAGACGACTCTCTGTTTAATTATACTAAGTATATTTTTCAAGCTGTCACAAAAATCAATCAGATCATGGATACTCTGATGATGAAAAGCCGAAACGAGCAAAAGCAAGATTTGCACCCGGTGAATATCAACGATTTAGTGCAGAGAGAAATTCAGCTATTGGAAGGCAACCTGTATTTTAAAAATAAGATTAGAAAAAAATACTTTTATGACGAAGAAATTGCCAGCATTCCATTAATTTACTCCTATCTTTCTCAAGTATTTTATAATTTAATTAATAATGCAATGGATGCTATGTGGGCAAAGAAAAGCAGAGAAATAACTATCGTGACTCGGCAAGACGACTCGAACATATACATGGATATTGCAGATACGGGATGCGGCATATCATCTGAAGATTTGCCAAAACTTTTTGACCCTTTTTACACCTCAAAGCCGCCTAAAGGCGAGGAAAAAACCGAAGGCGAACCGACAGGCACTGGCCTAGGACTTTATACTTGTATTGAACTTTTAAAACCTTTTAACGGTGAGATTGCTATTAGCAGCAATGTCGGTCAAGGCAGCGTGTTTACAGTTGTGCTGCCCAAACCGCAGAAAAATTGAGCGACTCAACAGAGTTAAATTGTGTCCGGTTAGACAACCGTAATTAAGTTGGTAATTAGGTTTGTAGTAAGCAATGCAAGTCTTGCTTCATCATCAAGAGAGGACTTGCATTTCTCAATACAAATAGGCCCTAATTGCGGGCAATTAAGCGAACACAATCTCAGAGCGTATCTTGTAAACTAACGGTAATTCTCGTAACTTAGTAGTAATACCATTAAAAAAAAATAATCCCACTTTAGGCAAGCTTTAAACGGCTATTTAAAATCTAAAGTTTCAAAGGCTATCAGCAATGCAAATCTTGATTACTCTGCGCTCTTTTGACTTGCCTCTTGCTATTCCCCTGCCAAAGGTTGTAAATTAAAATAGAGTTGAGTTGCAATATTGGTAAGAGTATGATAGTTTTGGGCCACTAGGTTTGGGGCGAGGCGGAAAGCTTGCAGCGAACAACTCAATTCTATAAATAAATCTGCGGGGTCTGCAAGCACATAGCGCACTCTCAAGCGTGTGGTTCAAGTTCCGCAATCATCAGCTAGGTAGCTGCATCCGCTGCTGAGATTTTATAATTACTAAAAAATAGCAAAAGGATAGCAGTCAAAAAAATGCCACTGTACGCATGAACCAAACGGCGATAGTCATCAGTCATTCCAAATCTCAAATCAAAAATATAAAATATAAAATGGTATGACATCTGTTTTTGAGTCAACTTTAACGCCTGCTTGTTTAAAAATTCTTTTAGTAGAAGACTGTGCAGAAGATGCAGAACTCATTCAAGAACTGCTGTCTGAGCCCCAACTAGGAAAATCAATTGATCTGACTAATGTAGTTCGCCTCCGGGAAGCTATAGAAATTTTAAGCGACAAAATTTTTGATGTAATTTTATTAGATCTTTCACTTCCTGACAGCGTAAAATTTAATACTTTTTTCCGACTTCAAGATTGCGGTATAAATACTCCGATCGTCATTCTGACAGCGGCCGATGACGAAGAACTGGCTGTCGAGTTAATTGCCGCCGGCGCCCAAGATTATCTGGTGAAAAGACAGGTAGACAGCCGGCTGCTGGTACGGACGCTCAGGTGCGCGATCGCCCGCCAGAAACGGCAAGCAGAATGGCAAAAAAGTCAAGAAAAATACCAGCAGGTTGTTGGCAATATCAAAGAAGTCGTTTTTGAAACAAATACTGCTGGAAATTGGACTTTTCTCAATCCGGCTTGGACGGAAATTACCGGATTTACCGTTGATGAAAGCTTAGGAACTTCCTGTTTGAGTTACATTCATTCTGAGGATAAACACCAATATTTAAATTCGTTTAGAGGTCGGAGACCAAATCAACAAATATCCTGTTGTTATCAAAGCCGATATGTTACCAAAAATGGGGAAATTAGGTGGGTGGAAGTGCAAGAATTTTTTATTTTTGGGGGGAACGGCGAGGCGCAGGGGACGACAGGAACTATCAATGATATTACAGATAAAATTTTAGCACTTTCCAAACTAGAAGCTAGTAAAAAGTTTTTGAATTATACAATCGACGCAGTTGCAGACCCACTTTTTGTCAAGGATGAACAGCACCGCTGGATACTGTTAAATGATGCTTTTTGCAAGCTGATCGGGAAGCAGCGCGAGGAACTACTGGGCAAATCGGATTATGACTTTTTCCCAAAACAAGAAGCTGAGATTTTTTGGCATAGTGACCAACAAGTGTTTAAGACGGGCAAAGAAAACGAGAGTGAGGAAATATTTACGGACGCCAACGGTGCAAAACATATTCTGTCTACTAAAAAAACTGTCTTTGAAAATAGTGATGGCAGTAAAATTCTCGTCGGGATAATTCGAGATATCACTGAGGATAGGCGCAAACAATTAGCGCAGCAAGAAAGCGAAGCTAGACTGCGGCAACTTGCTGCCAATTTACCGGGAATAATTTATCAATTTCGTCTCTCAACCGACGGCAAAAAAAGTTTTCCTTATATTTCGTCGGGCAGCCGCGATTTATATGAATTGGAACCAGAAAGTATTCAGCAGAATCCTCAATTACTTTTTGATTTTATTCATCCAGATGACCGTCAAAAATTTGAAGAATCTATTGCTGTTTCTGTGGCAAATATGCAGCCCTGGCAGCAGGAATGGCGCACCATTGTACCGTCGGGAAAACTTAAGTGGATGCAAGGCGGTTCGTCGAGACCGGAACGAGTTGATTGTCCCACAGAAATAGGGCACGAAGGGGATATAGTTTGGGAAGGCATGGTGCTGGATATTACTGATTTAAAACAGGCCGAGGCAGCTTTGCGGGAGAGCGAAGCCAGATTTCGATCGCTCGTTGAGAATATCCCAGGCGCTATCTGCCGCAGCTTGTATGATGCTGAGTGGACGATGGTATTTATTAGTGATGAAATTGAGGTCATTAGCGGGTATCCTGCTGGGGATTTTATTGGCAACAACGGCTTGAGTTTTGCCAGCATTGTCCACGAGGCAGACAAGGAAATGGTCGATCGACAAATCAGCGCAGCAGTAGAGTCGAAACAGCCGTACAATCTAGAATACCGGATTGTTCGCGATGACGGGACGGTGCGGTGGGTGTCGGAAAGAGGTAGGCCAACTTACAATCTAGAAGGGCTGGTTTTGTGGCTCGACAGAGCGATTTTTGATATTACCCATCGCAAACAAGCCGAAATGACTCTGTGCCTGGTAACTCAAGCTGTAGACAGCGCTAGTGATGCGATCGCGATCGCAGATTTGGATGGTTATTCCGTTTATCACAATCAAGCATTTATTCAGCGCTACGGCTATACAGTTGATGAACTAAATAATGCCGGAGGCCCAGCAGTAATGTACCCCAAATCTCAAGATTTGAGAAAGTTATTTAGGGTGCTGCGAAAAGGTTTTTCCTGGGCAAGGAAAATAGAAATTAAAAGTAAAAATGGCGATATTATAGAAACTTTTTTGCGAGCTGATTGCATTCAAGATAGCGCTAGTCAGCCGATAGGAATGATAGCCATAATTGCCGATCTCACAGAAATAAAACGCACTGAATCGGCATTAAAACTCAGTCAAGAGCGATTGCAGTTGGCGGTTTCAGGCAGCTCTTTGGGCTTGTGGGATTGGAATATAGCTACTGGCGAAACTTATTTCGACTTTTATTGGAAATCAATGCTAGGCTACGCAGAATCCGAAATTGAAAATAACCTCAAAGGTTGGGAAAGTTTGGTGCATCCAGAAGACCGAGCGAAGGTAATGGAATGTTTAAATTTCTATTTGGAAGGTGAGACTGATATCTATGAATTTGAATTTCGGATGCTCAACAAAGCGGGCAATTGGCAGTGGATTCTGGCTATGGGCAAGGTGGTCGAGTACGACGAATGGGGTGCGCCGTTGCGGATAACAGGCACTCATAAAGATATCAGCACCCGCGTTGCAGCCGAAGCCGAAAAAACTCAGTTGATTGCATCTTTGCAACAACTTGCCGAACAGTTGCAAGAAGCACAAAAAATTGCCCGCATCGGCAATTGGGAATTGGATATTGAGGCAGGAATTATTACTTGGTCGGAAGAACTGTTTCGAGTTTACGGCCGAGGAATGAATCAGCCGCCAACAATGGAAGAACTTTTAGAGCAAATTCATCCCGATGACAAAGAAAGGTTTTCAGAAGTTGTGCAAAACGCAGTGACTGAAGGGACAGCTTACGACATCGACCACCGCATCTATGTTCCATCAGGAGAAATCAGGCACGTTAACGCTAAAGGACAATCTGTTAAAAATGAGTTGGGTCAGGTGGTGCGGCTGTTTGGCACGGCAATGGACATTAGCCATCGCAAAAAAGCAGAAATTGCTTTACAAGAAAGCGAACAGCGATTTCGAGCTGTATTTGAACAAGCGGCTATCGGCATTGTGAAAGTGTGGCCAGACGGTCAATTTTTGAATGCCAATCAAGGGTTTTGCAATATTGTCGGATACTCAGAATTGGAGCTGAAATCACGAAATGTTGGGGATATTTCTCACCCCGAAGATGTAGCAGCCGATGTCGAGTCGCGCGACAGACTGTTAGCTGGGGAAATTTTTAATTATTCCCTTGAAAAACGCTTTATTCGCAAAGATGGTTCATTTGTTTGGACTAATATGACTGTATCTTTAGTGCGGGAGGGGTTTGGGGAACCTAGCTATGTAATTGGTGTGATTGAAGATATTAGCACTCGCAAACTTGCCGAGGCTATATTGCGCCAGCAATTAAAGCGAGAACGCCTGGTGGTAGGAATACTGGAACGAATTCGATCTTCTCTAAATTTAGAAGAAATTTTGACAAAAACTGTTGCTGAAGTACGGCAATTTTTACAGACAGATCGGACTATTATTTATCAGTTTAATCCCGATTGGAGCGGTTTTGTAAATGTCGAATCGGTGGGCCAAAATTGGCTGGCTATTCAGGGAATAACTATTGACGATTCCTGCTTTGAAGACAGCTATGCTTCTGCTTACGAACAGGGTCGTACTGTAGCTGTGGATGATATTTACCAAGCTGATCTTTCCGAGTGCTACATTAATTTATTAAGTCAATTTCAGGTGCGAGCTAATTTGGTAGTGCCAGTTTTGCAAGGCGAGAAGTTGTGGGGGCTATTGATTGCTCACGAGTGCGCGGGCCCCCGTCACTGGCTGGAAATTGAGGTCGAGTGTCTCAAACAAATTAGCGTGCAGTTGGCGATCGCGATCCAGCAATCAATGCTGTTTGAGCAAGCACAAAGTGAAATTGCCGATCGCAAACAAGCCGAGTCAGCTTTGCAGGAATCGGAAGCGCGAGAACGTTCAAAAGCGCTAGAGTTAGAAACCGCTATTAACAAACTCCGAACGACTCAAGCTCAGCTCGTTCAAAATGAAAAAATGGTGAGCTTGGGTCAGTTAGTTGCTGGTGTTGCTCACGAAATTAATAACCCTGTTAGCTTTATTCACGGCAATCTCAATCCCGCTCGCAATTACACTTTAGATTTGCTGGAATTGATTAAAGTTTACCAGCATTACTGTCCTCATCCTCCCGCCCAAGTCTTGCAGAAAATTGAGGAAATAGACTTGGATTATATTGCTGAGGATTTCCCGAAATTGTTTAATTCGATGCAAGTAGGAACCGAGCGAATTGTCGAGATCGTGAAATCGTTGCGTAATTTTTCCCGATTGGACGAGTCCGCAGGGAAGTCGGTTAACATTCACGAGGGAATTGATAGCACTTTGATGATTTTGCAAAATCGGTTAAAATCTCACAGCAGTCCAGGAGAAATTCTGATAGTTAAAGATTACCAAATCTTGCCACAAATTGAATGTTTTCCGGGCGAGTTGAATCAGGTATTTATGAATATTTTAATTAATGCGATCGATGCTTTGGAAGAACGGGACAAGCAGCGTTCGATCGAGGAGTGCGATCGGCATCCCAGCACGATTACTATTCGCAGTTATCAGGCTGGTGCGGGCTTCGTAGCAGTATCGATTGCGGACAACGGGCGGGGGATGCCGGAGTCAGTGCGATCGAGGCTGTTTGACCCGTTTTTCACGACTAAACCTGTGGGCAAGGGCACGGGTTTGGGATTGTCGATTTCTCACTCGATTATCGTCGATCGCCACGGTGGCAGATTGAGCTGTATTTCGACACCGGGAAAGGGAGCGGAGTTTGTGATTGAAATTCCAGTGCGGCCGAATTTAGCGGGTAGGAATTATAATTTGGGGCAATAAATTAGCAATTGGTAATTGGAAATTGGGAAGTGGAAAGGCGTAATATTAAATACCATAACATCGGAATTATACCCGGCCAGCCAGTATTATCCTTGCTCCGGGTCACTCGATCGCATCCCGCTGGCAGTGCAGTCAGAAAATTATTATTCTGATGCAAAGGTCAACAATATGAGTTATGAGTTGTGAGTCGTGAGTTAAAAATCAAACACGATATTACAAATTACAAATTACCTTCAACTTTTACATAAAAATCGGGGAAGATTCCGAATTACTGCTGGCGTGACAAATGCGATTTTTGCCTTCGGTTTTGGCTTGAAAAAGGGCGCTGTCAGCGCTGCGAATTAGGGTGTGGGGAGATTCCTGGGCAGAAGGAATCGCTGTCGCAATGCCGCAACTGAGGGTAACGTAGGGGCCGATCGACGATCGCGCGTGGGGCAGTTTCAAGCTGGCGATGCCGTCGCAAATTTTCCGGGCGACAGCGTTTGCCCCTTCGGCGCTAGTGTTGGGCAGCACTAGGGCAAATTCTTCGCCACCGTAGCGGGCAGTCAAATCCCCAGCCCGGTTGGTGGCGCTGGCGATCGCCCCGGCAACTTGGCGCAAACAATCGTCCCCGCCGAGGTGCCCATAAAACTCGTTGTAAAGTTTAAAAAAGTCGATGTCCAACATAATTAAAGACAGCGACAGTTTCTCTCTTGCCAATCTGCGCCACTCTAAGTTCAAAACCCGATCAAACTGGCGGCGATTGGCAATGCCAGTCAGTCCGTCAGTAGTTGCCAGTTGCTGCAATTTTTGATTGGCTATTGCTAGCTTGCGGTAAAGTTGAGATTGTTCGATCGCGATCGCCACTTGATTTGCCAAGTGCTGTAAAAAATCTATTTCCCACTGCTGCCATTCCCTGACACCGCTGCAATTGTATGCTGTCAGCATTCCCCACAAACTATTGCCATTTTCTGCGATCGAATCCGGCAAATTTTTACCCTGCGCCTGCGGTTTGCCACTCGCGTGGTGCCAGATATAATTTTCCGCTGAATCTTGATTGTTCTCGACTTCCCAAACAGTTGCTTCTTGTGTTTCTTTTGCCGTTTCCCAGTCACCTGATTGCCAAATTGGCACGCTGATAACTGCTGCAATTTCACAATCTGTCAACAATTCTTTGCAACTGCCAGCCAAGGGGGCAGTGTTGACATCTGCTATTGCTTGTACCGACTGGGATTCGACTAAAACAAAGCATGACACCGCCAAAGCAGCATTAATATTTTGGTTTTCAATATAACCTTCTGGCAAACCGTCACCTGCGATGATCGCACCTTTTTGCTCTTCCCCGTCCAATTGAGACACCCAATCCTGACAGCGATAAATTAAAACGCGGTCTGTTTGGAGAAATTGGCGCACTTCTGCAACGGTACTTTGGAGAATGCTTGCCGGATCTATTGACGATCGAATATGTTCGATCATTTTGCCCAACAGCCGCTGTCGCAGAGCCTGCTGCCGCAATTGTTCTTCGATTTGCTGGCGTTCGATCGCGTAATGGATTGCCCGCACCAGCAGAGTTCGGTGAAATCTTCCCTTTACCAAACAATCTTGAGCGCCCCAGCGCAATACTGACCGCGCAATATTTTCATCGTTGATATCTGTCAGCACCACAATTGGCAATGTGGGCCATCGCCCTTTCAAAACTGCGATCGCCTCGCTTCCCTTCAAGCTGTCTGACAGTGACAAATCTAATAGTACGGCGTCAAACTTGTCTACTTCCAGACGCCCAACTCCTATCTCCAGAGACTTAACAGTTTGGAGAAGAAATAGAGACTCGCTGAATGACCCTAGAAGGTCTTCGATCATTGTCGGATCTCCGAGGTCATCCTCAACCAACAAAATTTTCAGACATTGGTTACGTGTTAACACAACTATAGCGTTCGGAGCGAGTCGAAGGCAACTTTTTTGTTTTGATAGCGATACTTGCGATCGGCAAATATTTCAGCTTATCAAATTCACTATACACTCAAACTAGGCATTTAGCGCTCCATTAAAGCTTACATATCTGGTGGGAGTGAAACGATCTCAAACCAATACTCACATAAAGTCTTCATGACTTCCAGCAATCCTTCAAAAGTTACTGGTTTGGATATGAAAGAATTTGCTCCCAAGCGGTAGCAAAGTAAGACATCTCCTCTGCGGTGGGAAGTTGTGAGCATTACAACCGGAATTTGTTGCAAATGGGGGTCAGCTCTGATCAAAGTTAGTGTTTCTCGCCCGTCCAGCCTCGGCATATTCAGATCCAAAAGTATCAAGTCTGGCTGATGCCAATTGCTGCTACCAAGATATTGACCGCGACGGTACAAGTAGTCTAGCACTTGTTCTCCATTTTCCACAAATTCGCTCGTAATTGCTAATGAAACTTCTCGCAGTGCTTCCTTTACCAAAAAGCGCGTGTCCTCGTCATCGTTTGCTATTAAAAGAGTAAATTTTTTCTTTTGATAATTCACGGCTTTGTCTCACTACGAACGTCTTTTGTGAGGTTGCGGGACTTTGAGCCGTGTCTGAGTACCTGCAAAGAATCTCTTCGCATCATCCGGTAAATCTGGCTGAGAACACTGAAATTGTGTTGCAGTAATTTACCGTTTTTCTCTATTTGCAAAGGTTTGCGAATCATGCTTGTTTCACTTGGCAGTCTGTCCGAGAACCTGCAAACTGCCAACACATCACAAATCCTTCTGGGCGAACTACTAGGGAAACTATTGCATCCCAAAGGAAGATGCTCTGGATACACTTGAAAAAAATTAACAAGTCTTGCGCGCACCGCTGATTTATAAGTTGTGTAAGGATAGAGCTAATAGATTTATATTGATAGATTTATAGCTCGATGTCATCAGTGAATATGCTACACTTTATAAGCATTTTTGTAAAGAACAGATAAAGATATTTAAAGCTTAAGTAAAGGACGGCTGACCATCAAGCAATTTGCTCACAAGCCTCCGGATTCATCCGTGGGGTCGCTTTCTTAAAATCTAAAATCTAAAATATAAAATATAAAATCGATTGACTGCTTCAGGCGGACTGCTGACTTCACTTTGGTATAGGAATAGAAAAATAAAAAGTCGAGCCTCGATTGGGTTCTGATTCTACCCACAGGTTGCCGCCATGCCGATCGACAATTCTTTGACAAATCGCTAAACCGATACCGGTTCCCGAATACTGTTTTTGGGTGTGCAAGCGCTGAAAAATCTGAAAAATTCGCGGATGGTGCTGTGAGGCAATCCCAATACCATTATCCTGCACGGAAAACACCCAGCTATCCCCCTGACGCGAAGCGTCCACCTGCACCACCGGCGCCTCACTGCTGCGGTACTTAATGGCGTTACCAATTAAATTTTGAAACAGTTGCAGCAGTTGAAAACAGTCACCTGTTACCCTTGGCAAATCCCCCCTAGTAACAGAAGCTTGATTCTCGCGGATAGCCAACTGCAAATTAGCACAAGCATCCTCAAAAACCCGATTGCAATCTATGACATCAAAAGGTTTCTGACTGCGACCGACCCGCGAATACTCCAGCAAGTCATCAATCAGCGCCTGCATCCGCCCGCAAGAATTAACAATATTGCGGATAAATTTATTTCCTTGGGCATCAAGTTGGTTGGAAGAGCGTTTTTCTAATAGTTGAGCGTAGCCAGCAATCGTGCTCAAAGGCGCTTGCAAATCGTGAGAAGCCACGTAAGCAAACTGTTCTAGTTCGGCATTAGAACGAGTTAATTCTTGAGCGTAGCGGGTTTGAGTCTCTAAACTCTCTTGCAGCAATTCTTGTACCAGCTTGCGTTCGGAAATATCCTCGATCGCACAAATCAAATACTGCAGCGTCCCCTTGACATCGCGCATTGCCGAAACAGTAACATTTGCCCAGCGCACAGCTTCATCTTTGCATACCAAACGCTTTTCCACAGAAAAAGTTGGAATCTTCCCGGATAACAGCGAGCGCAGGTATTCTCGGTCCGCTTCTCTGTCATCTGGGTGAGTAATTGCCTCCCAATTTTGCTGTAACAATTCGGATTGTGCATAGCGGACAATTTGACAAAAGCCAGGATTGACCCGCATAAATTTACCACAAAGTGCGGTTTTAGCTATGCCTACCGCAGCTTGCTCGAATATCGCGCGGAAGCGTTCTTCGCTGTCTCGTAGGGCAATTTCTGCTCGTTTGCGATCGGTAATATTGCGAAATGTTACTGCCAGACCGTCGTTTAATTTGACCGCCACAATGTGCAGCCAAACAATTGGCTCTTGCTCCTGTTCGTAATAAAATTCTTGGTCTAGAGTTTCTCCTGTTTCTACTACAGAAACATACAAATCAAATAACCCGTTATTGCTAACTTGGGAAACTTTGGCTAACAAATTCTTGCCAACTATGTCATGTAATAGCAGACCATAAAATTTTTCAGCGGCAGGGTTGATCAAGAGCCACTGGAAATCTACAATATTTCCCTCACTGTTGCGGACAGCAGAATAGGCCACCACACAGTCTAAGGAACTATTTAATATGCTAGCAAGCAGCGACTGTGACTGTTGCAGTTGATAATTTTGTTCTTTTAATTGCTGTTGCAGTTTTTGCAAGCGGACTTGCTTGTCGATGCGTGCTAAAACTTCTTCAACTTGAAATGGTTTAGTAATATAGTCGGAACCTCCTACTCGAAAAGCTTGTAATTTATCGTTCATTTCATCTAATACGCTTAAAAAAATTACCGGAATTTGTTCAGTTTCTGGTGTCGCTTTCAGTCTCCGACAAACTTCATAACCGTTCATTTCTGGCATTCTAATGTCGAGCAAAATTAAATCCGGGCAATGGGCGATCGCAACATTCAACGCCAGTTGACCGCTAATAGCTCGGTAAACTTGATAGCCCTGGGATGTTAGCAGTTTGGATAAGAACCGCAGATTGCTTGGTTGGTCATCAACCACCAATACTTTAATTTCGCTATTATCCATTTATTTTAAACTCGATTGAGTTAAATCCATTATCTTGTCGAGTCGGTAATCGGCAAGCAAATCTTTTAAAGCCTCAGCTAAGGTTGGATGACTTTCCCAGATGCGATCGACAAGTTGAATCGCCAGCTCTTCATTAACATCATTAGCTGCGTCATGGAGTTCCTTCACCCAGCTTTGAGGCATCTGAGCCAGCAGCCCTCCGAAAAATGAATCGGGTTTTTCGTTCACACAATAACGCCGTAAAGCCCCAACTGGGAGCCGGGGCAACTCTTGATAAAGATAGCGCACTCCCAAGTAGTAAGCCATCTTATCAAAGAGGATTTGTTCTTGAAAAGGTTTCCGCACAAAATCGTCGCAACCTGCGGCGATAATTTCGCCTTTTCTTTCCTCAAAAGTGCTAGCAGTCAGAGCAATAATTACAGTTCGTCGCTGAGTTTGTTTCTCTTTAGCTCTAATTTGTCTGACAGTTTCAAAACCGTCCATTACTGGCATTCGCGTATCCAGCCAAATTAAATGAGGCTGCCAACTTTCCCAAATTTCAACCGCTTGGTAGCCATTTTCCGCTTCTCGGACTTCAAAACCAATTGGTTGCAACATTTTAACCAGCAGGAGCCGATTGTCTTGATTGTCGTCAACTGCTAAAATCCGATAAACCGGTTGATCTGCTTCTAGTGCGATCACCCGCTGCAATGTCGCCATTGTTATTTCAGACGAAATAGCGGCAAATACTCGGATATTAAATTTAAAACTTGTTCCCTCACCTAAAACACTTTTTACCTCAATATCCCCACCCATTATCTGCACGTATTTTTTAGTAATTGTCAAACCCAACCCCGTACCATCAGCCGCTTTTCTCCCCGCTTGTGTTTGGACGAAAGCATCAAATAAAGTATCAATTTCTGCTGCTGCTATGCCAATTCCCGTGTCTTCAACTTCAAACAAAATTAACAATGGCTCCACTGAGGTAGAGTTAGGATGGCTTTCAGATGCTGCCGGCTGTTGCTGGTTCCTTTCCACGCTCACGCGCAGCCAAATACGGCCCCCGTCCTCAGTAAATTTCATGGCATTTGCCAGCAGGTTAATTAAGCAAACGCGCAGCTTTTTTTCGTCAGTTTTTATATATTGGGGAACATTAGCCTCGACGGAAAATCTCAGTTGCATTTTTTTTGTTTCAGCTTTGATTTGAAACATTTCTTCGAGAGTGTCGAGGAGTTGATAGAGGTCAAAGCTGCGTTGATCTAAGCCAATTATCCCTGCTTCTATTTTCGACAAGTCTAAAACATCGTTAATTAGTTCCAGCAAATGTTGACCGCTGCGGTTAATAATTCGGAGATTTTCGAGATTTTCGTGGCTGAGCAAAGAGTCGCGGCTCATGACTTGGGTAAAACCAAGGATGGCGTTCAGGGGAGTCCGCAATTCGTGGCTCATGTTGGCAACGAATTGACTTTTTGCGAGCGATGCAGCAGCCGCTGCTTCTTCGGCTTTTTTGCGTTCTATTATTTCTTCTTGCAGTTCTTTATTGCGATCGAGCAATTGTTTTTTCAGCCTCTGGATAGTCAGTTGGTGTTCGATTCGTGCTAAAACTTCTGCTACATGAAACGGTTTTGTGACATAATCTACCCCTCCCACTTGAAAGGCGGTTAGTTTGTCCAATACTTCATCTAAAGCGCTGATAAAAATAACTGGAATTTCGGATGTCTTCGGATCTTCCTTGAGCTGGGTGCAGACTTCGTAGCCGTCCATTTCCGGCATTTTGATGTCGAGCAAAATCAAATCGGGACAACCAGAGCGCGCGGCCCTGATTGCCATTTTGCCGTTAATTACGCCGCGGACTTTGTAGCCCCGATCGCACAGCGTTGCTGATAAAACTTGCAAATTTTCTGGAGTATCGTCAACAATTAATATGTTGCCTTTATTTTCTTCTATTTGATTGTTGGTCATCGCTGGCTATTTTTTGTTAATTTAAGAAGTGTTGAAATTAGAAAAACTTGTTAAATAGTCACTATAGCACTCCCTCTTCAATCAACTGCTTTGATATTTACATAACTTATCGTAGTTGAGATTTTAGATTTGATATGTGAGATTAAAGAATTGGGAATGACTGATGATTAGCAGGGTGTGGAGCTTGGCTACAGGTAAATTAGTCTATCGCCCGCAGGCGAGTTTACAAATAGGCGATCGACCTACACGATCAATAATCCTGAATTTGCCCCTATTATACCTTCTTCTTTCATCCTTCAACAATTTCTAAACTCGTCAATCAAATCGATAATCCGATCGCACCGGAAGTTATTCGCCAAATCGGCGATCGCGCTGCGGAAACTAGCATTAATAGGAGGAATCGACAACAACAGCCGAAAAATCTCCTCGTTATCAACCGCATCTGCCGCAGAATATAATTCATCAACCCATTCAGCAGGCATAGCTTCCAAAAATGAAGTATTAAGCGTAAAAGCCAAATCAGCCGTTTCAGTTACCGTGGAAACCTCGGCGGACACCGCAGCATCAGAAGTTAGCGAAGCTTCTCGATCATAAACATAGCGGACTCCTAGATACTTAGCCATCTTTTCCAGAATCACTTGCTCCCGAAAAGGCTTCGCTACAAAATCATCGCAACCAGCAGACAAAATCAGCGATCGCTCCTCATCAAAAGCACTTGCAGTCAGAGCAATAATCACCGTTGCTTGACCTTTCAAATGCGCTTTAATCTGTTTAGTAGCTTCGTAACCGTCCATCACCGGCATCCGCATATCCATCCAAATCAAATGAGGTTCCCAACTCGACCACATTTCCACAGCTTGAACGCCATTTTCAGCTTCCTGCACCGCAAAGCCAAGGGATGTCAGCATTCTGACCAACAGCAAGCGGCTTTCCAGGCGATCGTCAACAGCTAAAATCCGGTATTCTGGCTGTCCGGGTTCCAGACCCACCACTCGGCGAGCTGTTTGAGCCACCTGAATTTCCACGGCATTAGGGAGCGAAACTTTAACATCAAATCTAAAAATGCTGCCGCGACCGAGGGTGCTTGTTACCGTCATCTTCCCTCCCATTAACTGCACAAACTGTTTGCTGATTGGCAAGCCCAAACCGGTTCCTTCTTGAGCTTTTTTGCCGCTTTCTGTTTGCGCGAAAGGTTTAAACAAATTGTTCATTTCTTCCGCAGAAATTCCTGAACCAGTGTCTTCCACTTCAAATAGCAAAGAGCAATTCTCACTTGGCGAAATTCCTGGGGAAATTTTATTTTTTACCAGTTCATGCTTGAGTCTCAAATTAACACCACCTTCCGCAGTAAATTTAATAGCATTTCCGACTACATTTATCAATACTTGTCGCAACTTGCTTTCGTCAGTTTCTATATATTGAGGTAGATCTGCTGGGCAATCAAAAATTAACTGCAACCCTTTTTTTTGCGCTTGCAGCTTCAGCATATTTTCAGTATTTTTTAGCATTTTGTGCAAGTTGAAGGTGCTGTTATTAAGTGTCACCAGCCCAACTTCAATTTTTGACATTTGCAGAATATTGTTGATTAGAACGAGCAAATGTTCCCCGCTCTGGATAATAATTCCTAAGTATTGCTGTTGGTCGGCACCGAGGTCTGGGTCGCGGGCCAGCAGTTGGCTGAAACCGAGAATTGCGTTGAGGGGAGTTCGCAATTCGTGGCTCATATTCGAGAGAAATTCGCTTTTTGCCCTGTTCGCTCTGTCGGCTTCTTCTTTGGCTTTTTGCAGGACTATTTCAGCTTGTTTGCGTTCAGTAATGTCGCTAGCAGTGCCTGTTGTGCCGATGATATTTCCTTCAGCGTCCATGCGCGCGATCGCCTTCGTATTTACATCAATCTTTCTGCCGTCTTTTCCTAATACTATGTTTTCGTACTGAAACACAGTTTTGCCCGTCAGCAAGCGCTGCTGAAGTTCCCATTTCCAGTCTATTTCTCCTGGGGCTAAGAAATCGCTAAAAGAACAGCCTAGCATTTCTTCAGGCTCGTAACCGTAGATTTGTTTAACTGCTTGGTTCACAAAAGTAAGGTGTCCTTCAGCATCGCAAGACCAGATAATATCTTGGGAAGTTTCAACTAAATGACGGTATTTTTCTTCGCTCTCTGCTAGGGCTATTTCTGCCCGCTTGCGGGGGGTAATGTCCATCAACGTTGTGAATAGTTTTGTCACTTTACCTTGTTGATTGACAACTGCTTCTCCTCTGGCTTCGATGTAGCGGATGAAGCCGGCTTCACTTGTTTGTGACTGGCAATTATCCGCACCCATTGTCGGTTCCGGTCGCAGAATCCGATATTCCAAAGTGTAAGATTGCCCGCTAGCAATAGCAGTGTCGATCGTTGTTTGCCACTTTTGTCGATCGTCCGGATGCACGTATTGCGAAAACTCAGTTAGTGTTGGCGCAGGTTGGGTTGGCTCGATCCCAAAAATCCGAGATAACTCTTCCGACCAAGTAGTTGTGTTGGCCGATAAATCGCATTCCCAATTACCCACACGGGCGATTCTTTGCGCTGCTGCTAAAGAAGCCGCTACAGATCGGAGTTTTTCTTCGGCTAATTTGCGATCGCTAATATCTTGAATCACAGAAATCACGCAGGTTTCGCCATGAATGTCAATGATTTCTGCTGACAGCAGCCCGGTTCTGAGTCCCCCTGTTTTAGTGCGAAAATCAAATTCATAGTTGAGAACAATTTTTTTTTCGTCTAACATTTTAAACAACTCAGCGCGGGCTTGTATATTTTGCCAAAGATTCAAATCAAGCGCCGTGCGATCGAGAATTTCTGCCGCCGAATAACCGATTGTCTGGCAAAAAGCCTCATTAATTTCTAAATAACGACCGTCATTAAGTCTGGTAATAGCAATCGGGTTGGGAGAAGAACGAAAAGCTTTAGCAAACTTTTCCTCAGACAAGCGCAGTTGTGCAGTCCGCTCCTCGACTAAAGTTTCCAATTCTTGATTTAGCTTTTGGAGTTGAGCATTTTGTTGCGCTAATTGCTTCTCCCTAAAATAGCTATTAATCGCTTCTTTTACCGTCAACTTCAAATCTTCTGACTGCCAAGGTTTCGATATGTATCGGTACAATTTAGCATATTTAATAGTATTCGCCACTGCTTCTAAGTCTGCTTGCCCTGTCAGCATAATTTTGATAGTTTTTGGCGAGATTCTGTGAATCTGCTTCAGTAATTCGTCCCCTTTGATATTCGGCATCAGATAGTCGGAAATCACTGCTACGATTTCGCAGCCCTCTGCCAGTAATTCCTCGATTAACTCTAAAGCATCTTCACCGCCTTCAGCGGTTTCTAATAAGTGTTCTTCCCCCAGGGTTTTTTTTAACTCAATTTTCAAACTTTCAAGAATTATCGGTTCGTCATCCACACAAATAATCACAGGTTTATTGTTCATATTTTTGTCCAACCAGATTTTATAGTTTCTACTAATTCTTTGCGTTCCCACGGCTTGTACAAACAACGGTGCAAGTTTGCTTGCTCTTTCACCCGTGCTATTGCTACCTCGTCTGCTTGCCCGGTCAGCATAACTTTCACAATTTTAGGATATTTTTGGTGAACCATAATCAAAAAATCATCTCCTTTAATCCCTGGCATTAACCAGTCAGATACTATGACTAAAATATCACTTTCATCTTCTTTTTGAATTTCCTCCATAATTTCCAGAGCTTCATCTGCATTTTCTGCTACTTCATAGAAATAAGCATCCCCAAATTCTTTTTTAAGTTGAATTTTTAAACTATTTAAGACTACAACTTCATCGTCAACACACAAAATTACTGGTTTAGACATAAAACTTTACTTCTATTAAATTTTAACGATTGGGGTATTTCCCTCTTTTTTTTATTGCTATCAAGGGATTCCGACGGGCAAGAATATAGTAAATTTTGTTTGACCAGGCACGCTTTCTACTTGCAGTTCACCTTGGTGTTTTTCTAGAATTTTTTGAACTATATCTAATCCCAAACCGCTACCTTCCCCTGGAGGTTTAGTTGTGAAAAACGGCTCAAAAATTCTCGGCATAATCTCTGGAGGAATGCCGGGACCACTGTCGGTAATACTGACTGATATTGCGTTCGCTTGGTGTTTGACATCAATTTTTAACACGCCTTTATTGCCCATCGCTTGTAAAGCATTGTGAACTAAATTTGTCCAAACTTGACTGAGTTCATCAGGATAGCATAGCACAGAGGGCAAATTAGTACCATAGTTTCTGACTACTTCCACACCGTGTTTGATTTGGTAGTGGTAAAGCGTTAAAACAGTATCAATACCGTCGGTGATATTAGCGATTACTTTGGTACCCGACTGGTCGTAACGAGAGTAGCTTTTCAAAGCAAAAACGATTTTGGCGGCCCTATCCGTGGCGGTAGCAATATTTTTAGTGCTTTTTTGTACCGTAGCAAATTGGTAGGCGGTTTGTACAATATTTCGACTTTGGCTGTCTTTCAACAAAGGTAAAAAAGGTTCTACATTATTGCCGATGCCGATATCTAATAAAGTACAGGCAAGACTGGCAGCGTCGTCAATCTTTTCTGATTCTAATTGCCCCTGCAAAAGTTTTTTTAACTGACGTTTTTCTTTACTAGATAATGTATCTGTCTCTTGGCTGGACTTGTGTAGCAAAGCCAAGAAATCCTGCCGCCGTTCCGGGGATAGTTGTTGAAAAAATATCGGCAACTGCTGCAATTGTTCCGTCCAGAAGTCGGCGATGTTCTGCACAGAAGAGCGAATCGCCCCTAAAGGAGAATTTATTTCATGAGCAACTCCGGCAATTAACTGTCCGAGGGCTGCCATTTTTTCTGATTGAATGAGTTCTTTTTGAGTCCGCTTCAGTTCTTCTAAGGTATGAGATAACTCTGCATTTTTTTTGCACAGCGCTGACTCGGCTATTTTGCGGGCGTTGATGTTGCGGGCCACCCAAATGACTGCATCTTTTGAGAACAGAGAAATGCAGGCGGAAAACCAAATTTTGCGGTCACAAACTGTTAAGCTGTAGTCAAAATTGAGAGTTTGTTGTGTTTCTAACACTTGCTGAACTAACACCCACCAATCATCCGGGTTGTCGTCGTCAAAAAAATGTTCTATGGTCAAGCTGACTATATCACAATCTGGCTCAGAAGCCGCTGCCACATTCGTTGGCAAAACTTCTATGTTCCGCTGAATGTCTAGCACGAGAACGATGTCGGTCATCGCTTCAAAAACGGCGCGCACTTTCCTTTCAGAAAAGTGCAATTTTTCTTCTAGCAATTTTCTACCACTAATTTGTTGCTGCAATTCTTCGTTACTGGCTGCTAGTTGAACCGTGCGGTCTAGAACTCGCTGTTCGAGTTCGGTGTTCAGGCGGCGAACTTCAGCTTCAGCGGTAGTGCGGTCTTGTATTTCCTTTTTTAACTGACTGTTGGCATTAATTAATTCTAAAGTTCGCTGTTTGATTTGTTCTTCCAAATTATCGTTTAATATTCGCAATTTTTCTTCTATTTCTGTTCTTCGCAACGCTTCTTTTTGCAATTCTTCGTTCATTTTGTTCAACTCCTGAATTTTGTCGGCAACTGTTTCCTGCAAAAGCTCGACATTTGCGTGCATTTCTACCGGATCTAAGGCCTGCAGCAGGCTAATTTCAGTCACAATTCCAGCTAAATATCCTTCCTCGTCCACCACCACCAAGCGCCGGATGCGGTGCTGCTGCATTAACTGGTGAGCCTGCCACAAGGTGGCTTTTACCTGCAACGGTATCAGCGGAAAACTCATCGCGGCGGTGACGGGAGTACCTGCGAAATCTAGTCCAGAAGCTTGGAATTTAACAATGTCGCGTTCTGTAATTATGCCCACAGGTTTCTGATTTTTGTTGTCGCTGTCAGTGCAAATGACTATGCAGCTTTTTCGCTGGATTCTCATCTGTTTTGCGACTTCTAAAACTGAGGCGCTGCTTGAGGTAACTATTAATTGTCTAGTCATAATTTCTTCGGCACGCCACATTTTCAGCAAGTCTGCCGGTTTGAGGATTTTACGGATGCTTTCGCAGGTGATAGCGCCTAGTAAGTTCCCACCTTCGTCTAGGAGGGGTAAATGACGGATTCTTTTCGATCGCAATATGCTCAATACCTTGAAGATATTCCCCGCTTTATCGACGGAAATGGCGAGCGGGTTTTCAGTCATCACCTCAGAAATTGCTACCCCTGCTAGCGAAATACCGCTAGCAGTTATTTTCACAACATCGCGTTCTGTAAAAATTCCGAGCAATTGCTGCTCAAACGCGATTAAAATACAACTGGCACTCGCCTCAGTCATGGCAGCAATGGCGACTTTCAAGGGTGTGTCTGGAGGCAGCACCGGCGGTTTGGGGTCGATCGCCTGTTCTAGCAAGCTTTGGGTATCAGAAACTGTTGTTGACATGGGCAAATCAAGGGGGATAGATGCAGGCCGAACCGGCACTTCATACCATTTTAGATTTCCGATTTTAAAGTCGCGGTAGGCTAACCGCAATCCTGGTTTGACATCGGTCTAGAGGTGCATTTTTAGTCGCGCATTGGTATAATTTTTAGTGCGATCGCGCTAAGCGGCGATCGGAATTGACACCATACACGTCCTTTGACCGATAACTGATGTTACTTCTATGTTACCCGAATGTTTTTCCACACTTTTTTTAATAATCTCCCGTCCCCACCCGCTGCCTTCGTCGGCGGGTTTTGTGGTAAAGAACGGATTACATATTCGTGGTAAAATTCCCAGGTAATTCAGTTGCCACTGACGAGCAGGCTAGGATTTTCTGCTCTGACCTTTACTTTTAAAACTCCGCAATTCTCTATCGCTTGTAAACCATTGTGCATCCTATTTAGGGAAACTTGTTTGAGTTCGTCTGGATTACACAACAATTTAGGCAGTGTAGCTTGAGATTCTCTGACAATTTCTACTCGGTGTTGTAGTTTTTTAATCAAAATTTAATCGAGTTTCAATGGGTCATTAATAATGGCAATTACTTTTCTACCATACAGTTACATCGAGAATATTTTTGAAACTAAAAATTACTTTTGTGGCTCTCTGTGTACCAGATGCTCTTCTTGGCAAGCTGTGAATAAATGGCAGAGACTATCTGACTGACTCAGCAAGTTAAGCACCCTTTGATGAAATATGTGATTGCAGTGCAAATTTATGGATTCCTTATGTTGAGCAAGCAGGATGCTCGATTCAGAAATTTCGCGTTTTATTTTTGTAAGTTATTGTCCTGAAAAATAGGAATATTGCGAGTTTTGGCACAATAACCGACAACTTCAAACTCAGCGTTTTGGAGAACACTTTAATAGCTTTCTAGGAACATTGGGCGACTTTCCCTGAGATGAAACTTGCTGTGAGCGATACAAGCTGCTACTAAGTAGCATATCCTGCCTCAGAGGCTGTTGGCATTGAACATCGATAACTTTAGCTATGTGTTGCAGTAACTAGCAGCCAAAAAAATCACGGTGCCCGCAATTATAAATAATAACCCTGCCTTTGCGCGCAAGCATTCAAGGCAGGGTTATTATTGAGTATTCCGAATTCTCAAGGGTGAAGCGAGGACGCTGCTGCCGACTTCGGCTGCCCAGCAGTGCACTACTCGCCCAATCGAGTTATTTTAGCGCTGCGTTCGGCCAACATCAGCACTACATAAATAGTCATTACATAGCCGGCGGCCAGAATGGGAATAATTAGAGGAATATCGCGATAAATCATAATTAGAACCAAAAGTCAAGGACGAGGAGGAGCAGGACAAGTTCAAGACCTACTACATTAAGTCAGCACGCAAGACCATGCCTTGGTTCTGAAGGCTGTTTTTCCATATCAAGCCTGCGGGAACATTTAGGCGTTCCCGGTCATCAATAATGATTTACTGCTTTACAGATGCTTAAACAGCCTAAAACCATCCACTTTAGCTGCTTTGAGCTACCGTGCACATAAGATGCGCTACTCTTAACTTCTGATAACTTTTAGCCGCGAGGAACTAAAAATCTGTCCCAGAAATTTTGGCTGCGATAGACTAACAAGGCTGGCTCTACGAAACTTTTACAGGCACCTAAAAGCTACCTGCCAGTCTGGCTGTACTTAATGTATAGAATTGTTTAAATCCTTAATACCCATAATAACACAGGGTTTTTGGGATTTAGAGATTTTTTGGCAGTGTCCTTAACAATTCGATACAATAGGGGCAACCCCTCTGAGAGTCGGCAACTCGCCGATGGCAGTCGGGTGACTCCCATCGGGCGGCAGATGACAAATAACTGCCGATCGCCTAGATTTTTCTTTTCTATTGCAGAGAATTACCTTAAAATAAAGATATGATATGTAAAATTTTGTTACTTTACCGCTTGAGTCGGCGTATCCATGATCTCTAGCACTCTCCTATTTTCCTCGGTTGAAGAAGACCTGCGACTGTTGACAGAAAACTTAAAACAGTTAGTGGGTGCCCGTCATCCCATCTTGTACGCGGCTGCAGAATACTTATTCGGCACAAAGGGAAAACGAGTGAGACCCGCGATCGTTCTGTTGATGGCCAAGGCGACTATGCCCGATCGGGAAATCACGGAAAAACACCGCCGCCTCGCTGAAATTACGGAAATGATCCACACAGCTAGTCTAGTCCACGACGACGTGGTGGACGAGTCGGATCTGCGGCGGGGAGTGCCGACGGTTCACAGTCGGTTTAACAACCGAGTGGCAGTATTGGCGGGAGACTTTCTGTTTGCTCAATCTTCCTGGCATTTGGCAAATCTCGACAACCTGCCAGTAGTCAAACTGCTTTCAGAAGTGATTATGGATTTAGCTGAGGGGGAAATTCAACAGGGACTCAATGGATTTGACACCAGCTTGTCGATCGAAGCGTACCTCGAAAAAAGTTATTACAAAACAGCGTCTTTAATTGCCAACAGTTCCAAAGCAGCGGGCTGTTTGAGCGAGGTTTCAGCGGAAATAGCAGACGATTTGTACAACTACGGTCGGAACATTGGTTTGGCATTCCAAATAGTAGATGATATATTAGATTTCACCGCTTCAACGGAAACTTTGGGGAAACCGGCAGGCTCGGATCTCAGAAGCGGTAATCTGACAGCACCCGCACTATTTGCCCTAGAAGAAAAACCTTACTTGGAAGTTCTCATAGAACGCGAATTTGCCCAAGAAGGAGATCTAGAGCAGGCCCTGGCACTGGTAGAAGATTCTAGAGGCATAGAGAGATCCCGAGAACTAGCCACAAACCACGCACAGAAAGCCGTCGAATACTTAGCTGCGCTGCCCCATTCCGAGTCCCGTCAAGCTTTGATTGATTTGGCTGAATACGTTTTGAGTAGACTTTATTAGAGGTTAAAAAGTTACATTTTATTGGTAATGGGGAATTGGTAATGGGGAATGCCCAATGCCTAATGCCCTGTTACCAATTAATAGAAAATTGAATTGTTTAGGCAATATCTGGCGGTGGAGCCGATCGATACTGTTGCAAGTAAACGTTAATTAAACTCTGTACTTGCTCGCGAGGGATTTCCGTCCCGACTTCCTGATTTCCGGGACTTTCAAAAAAAACAATGCTGTCAAGACCTTCCAGAGCTATCATCTGAAATAAAAGGTGAGTAACAGGCAAAAGCACCGGTCTGAGGCGATCGCCCCCAGCAGCCGCAGCCTGCGACGCATCTTTAATACTTGTCCAAGCATAAATCACCTTCTTCTCCCGTCCCGGTTGCTTGAGATTGCTCAAAACCACGATCGCCCAACTTTGGTCTACCGCTTGCAGGATCGAGTATTCGAGGTGCTGTAGCTGTTGGGCAATTAACACCAGGGCCGGGGCGATCGCCTTTAAGATTTGTGGCGTCGAACCGTCGGGCGGAGCTTTTTCGATTAATGCTTGAATCTGTTGGTCTAAATCCATCAGTCAGTTCTTTGATATCTAAAATTAAAAATTTCAGGTTAGCAGGTCCGCATCCAAGTATATATTACCCAGCACTGCCCTATTAAAGATAAGCTGACACCCCTCTAAATTGAAGATTTTGCAGCCTAGAGTCCTTGTAGCGAGCATTTGGGCCAAAAAATTAAGTGGCTAACACCTTACACAATGTCATCCAAAAAGTCTAACCATAGGGTGCTGAGCGCTAGCGCTGTCCAGGGGTGTTAAATCTGAGCCCGATCAAAAGCCGAAAACTGCTATTTCACGTTCGGATTTTTCAAACTTAAAGCAATAAAAACTGCTTGGGGGAGTTTGGTTTCAAAATCAAAACGCCCAAAGTTAGTAACTTCGTTGTGTACTGAGTCCCCCGGCGCTTACGGCGCACTCATGAGCGGGCTGGGTGCTGATGGCGCACCTTACCCCAGATGGCGACTCAAAGAATTTGTTGGCCCCACTCCTATATATCTATTGTTCATATTTATAGTTGGTCGATCGTCCTTGACGCTACCCATACCTGCCGCTGCACCTCGGACTCATCAGTTACAGCCCTAACTTTTTCGTTGTTAACTGCCCCAGATTTACCTCAAGTGTAACGAAATATTACAAGATGACGCTAAAGCTGCATAGAGGCTTGACAGCAAAGAATTAAGCGGCTAATCTGATATACATACCCGGGTAAGTCAATTCACTGTCATATGCAAGAAAAGCAAAAAGTTACATTGTATCTTCCACCAGAACTGCATCGCCAGCTCAAAATCCGAGCCGCAGTCGAAACTGAACCGATGTCATCAATTGCAGAAAGGGCAATTGTCTTCTACCTAGGAAATCCCGAACTGGTTGACGAAGTAGAAGCCTCCTACGGACAAACCCATCGGGTATACAACTGTCCAGAATGCACGGGTTCAGTAGTAATGCGAGATGGAGAACTGGCATCCGTAACAAGTCAGCCGAGCGTATTGGCTGAACAGGATCTTCCAGTAAAGCAGGTGTCGGGCGTCAGTGCCAGCACGGCCAAACCGGGAGAGGAAGAATTGGTTCCCTGCTAAGAATGCCTTGCTTCGCCAAAAAGCTAAAACTGAAATTTTCAGTAAGAGGGCTAAGGGCAGCATTGAGATTCAGCAAAGATAGCACCGTCTCTAGTGGGTCGAGGACTATGCAAGAAGAGATCAGTATTCTAATCCAAGCTCAATATCCTCTGATCTACCTCGTGACATCCGAGGAAGAGCGGTGTGAGCAAGCAATTTCGACAATAGCTCAAGCCAAACCACAGCGACGAGTATTTATCTGGACTGTAACTCACGGCATTGTGGAGTATGGTCAACCCCGCACCACCACCCAACACAACACCGTCTCGCCAGAGGCAGCCATTGAATGGGTGATCAGGCAGCGAGAACCCAACAGTAACGCTAGCATCTACATTTTCAAAGATTTGCATCCTTTTATAGATTCTCCTCCGGTAACGAGGTGGTTGCGCGATGCGATCGCCAACTTCAAAGGAACGCAAAAGACAATTATACTGATGTCTCCTTTGCAGCAAATTCCGATCGAGCTAGAAAAGGAAGTAGTGGTATTAGACTTCGCGTTGCCAGACATGAAGGAACTAAACCAAGTATTGTCTGGTCAGTTGGAGCAAACGCAATCGCGACGCATTACCACAGAAGCGCGAGAAAAACTTTTAAAAGCAGCCTTGGGATTGACTAAGGACGAAGCTGAAAAAGTTTATCGCAAAGCCCAAGTTTCGACTGGGCGCCTCACAGAAGAAGAAGTAGACATAGTTCTTTCGGAGAAAAAGCAATTAATTCGGCGCAACGGCATTCTAGAGTTTATTGAAGAAGACGAAACCCTGGATGCAGTCGGCGGTTTAGAAGAGCTGAAGCGGTGGCTGAGACAGCGTTCCAACGCCTTTACAGAAAGGGCGAGAGAATACGGCCTGCCCCAACCAAAAGGGATGTTAATTCTCGGCGTACCGGGATGCGGAAAATCGCTGATTGCCAAGACCACCTCCCGCCTCTGGGGACTGCCCCTGCTGAGGCTAGATATGGGTAGAGTCTACGACGGCTCGATGGTGGGTCGCTCGGAAGCCAACCTCCGCAATGCCCTCAAAACAGCAGAATCCATCTCTCCAGCCCTCCTATTCATCGACGAACTAGACAAAGCCTTTGCAGGAGGCACTGGTTCGGCCGACTCAGACGGAGGCACCTCCAGCCGGATTTTCGGTTCATTCCTCACTTGGATGCAAGAAAAGACTTCCCCAGTCTTCGTAATGGCAACAGCCAACCGAATCGAGCGGTTGCCGGGAGAATTCTTGAGGAAAGGTCGATTTGACGAACTCTTCTTTGTTGATCTGCCTACCAAAGAAGAACGCCAAGATATATTTAAGATTCACCTGTCAAAGCGCCGTCGGGAAATTACTCGCTTCGATTTAGAGCAACTTTCTAATGTTTCCGAGGGCTTTTCAGGTGCAGAGATTGAGCAAGCGCTAGTAGCCGCCATGTACGAAGCCTTCGCTCAAGATCGAGAGTTTACGCAGCTAGACATCATCGCGGCCATTAAATCTACAATGCCACTGTCTAAAACAATGACCGAACAGGTCACCGCCCTTCGAGATTGGGCTAGACAGCGTGCACGGCCCGCTGCGTCTTCCGTCGCTGAATACCAGCGAATGGAATTCTAAAAGCTTTCTCCTGGTCCAAACAGGAGCAAAGGCTAGCAACAGCTAGCAGTTCGATTCAAGAGCCGCCCAGCGGCACCGTTAAATCCAGACCGTTGTTGTTTCTCTCTCAGTTGTATTAGGAGGAAATCCAATGTCTCACTTTAGCACACTGCGTACCAAAATCACCGATGCCGAAATCCTGAAAGCTTCCCTGCGCGACTTGGGCATTTCAGTCAAGTCAGAAGCTGATGTTCGTGGCTATAACGGTCAGCGCGTTCGCTCCGACATCGTGGCGATTCTCGAAGGCGAATATGACCTAGGTTGGTCTCGCAATAGCGATGGTTCTTTTGACCTGATTGCCGACCTCTGGGGCGTCGCCAAAAAGCACAATCAAACTGAGTTAATCAACTCCATCAACCAGAAGTACGCAGTTAACAAGACCTTGGCAGCAGTCAAGCAGCGCGGTTTGCAAAATGCCAACGTTAAGCTGGTAGTGCAAAACTAATTGATCTGCAAATTTCCAAGCTCGCGGGTTAACCAAACAAACGGGTTAACCCGTTTTTAGATCGCTAGGATGTAGAGGGGGGTCTTTAGGCCGCCACATACTTTTTTAGCACCCCCAAGCAGCAGCTTTCAGGTTGAAAGCTGCTGCTTTATGCTTTAATGGTCGGCTACCTAATGCTTGGGGCAATCGTCGATCGTTTGTTGATAAATTTCAAGTATTCGATCGACTTTTCGTTCCCAATCAAAATGCTGCCGGACTCGTTCCCGTCCCGCACAACCCATACTCTGCCGCAATTCTGGTGCATGAGCGAGCTTAAGCATCGCATCTGTCAGTCCTTTGATAAAGCCTTCTCTGGAAGCGGGTTCTACTAAAATACCGCAAGTGGAATTCAGATAATCTGCCGGGCCGCCCCAGTTCGTTGCTATGACTGGCAAGCCCACGGCCATTGCCTCCATCACCACAGCCCCGCCGCATTCCCGCAAACTGGGGAAAACCATTGCATCAGCTTGTTGCATTTTGAGAGCGCACTCCTCCTGAGACAGCCAGCGACTAAATACAACGTTGCTGTCGATGCCTAAACGAGCTGTTTGAGCTTCGAGTTCCCCTCGGATGTGCCCATCACCGATGATTTCCAAGACTGCATCAGTTTGAGCGACGACGGGTGCGAAGGCTTCCAGCAGCAAATCTACAGCTTTCCAGCCGATCAGCCTGCCTAAAAATATAAAATGAACCTGCCCAGTCGCTGCTCTTGATAAGCTAGAGTCCGATCGCCACACAGAGAAATCCACGCCGTTTTCCACAAGTTCAATAACTTTACCCTGCACTCCAGATGCAAGTGCCTGCTTCGTCCGATCGTTTGCCACTAACAGCGTCTCGGCTTTGATTTTACCCGGAAAAAGACGATTGAAGAAATCGACGCACTGGTAACCGATCTCGATTAAAATATCAATGATAGGACTTTGGCGAGATCGAAAAGCCAGAGGAAATTTAACCGACGTGTTCATCGGCCCGATAACTACCGGAACTCCTAATCCGAACATCAACGAAGGAACTGTTGCCGAGACTGGTGTCGGTTCGTGTACAATATCAATCTCGTGTTTGCTCACCAGCCGCCGGACAATACGACGCTGTAGGACTTGGGTGTACAGGTGAGAGAGCAGCCCAAAAGTAAACTCATTCACTCTTTCAGGGATAAATCGCCCGCAATTGTGAAGCAGTCGGTGCAGCCAAGTGTCGGGTACAAAGTGCATTCGATCGCAGTCTTCTGGAAACAGCCCTGTGAGTTCTTCCTGGGTGCGGGCGTGCGCCACTAACCATGTCTCTATTTGGCGCGATCGAAGTATCCGGAAATAGTTGACCGGCAGCAATGACTCGCCACCGAATTTAGTTGAGGCGTTCTGAGCAACAATTACAATTCGCATAACTTGTTTGGGACTCAACTGGATTTATGTAAGTAGGTAGACGGGATTAAACCGCATAATGTAACTCTATGTAAACAGGTTTAAGTCAGCCCGTAGAGAGCCTTTTTGCCCTTGTTTACATAGGGGCGTTTTTTCGCGCCGACTTACTTACTCTGAGATTAAATTTCTTCTTTGGAATAACTAAGACGGGTTAGTTATTCCAAGTTTTTCCAAGCACTGAGCTAAAGTTTCTGCACTGCGGCCGTGGCTAAATTTCGCCATGATTTTTTTCCGGGATTCCTGACTGAGGCTCAAAGCAAGTTCGGGATTTTGCAGTATATTGACGATCGCATCGGCCATTTCTTCGGGTTTTTCTGATTGGACTAATACAGCATCCACGCCGTCATCTACTAGCTCAGAAGTTCCGCCTACATTAGTAACAACCGACGGCACCTCCATAGCCATTGCTTCCATCACAGCAACCGGAACTCCTTCATTCAAACTTGCCAAAGCGAAAATGTGAGCTGCTTCTAGACCTTGGCGAATTCGCTGTTCCGAAACAGCCCCAAGTAGCTCCACGCATTCGGACATCGATTTATCTTCAATGATTTTTTGTAGCTCTTGGTGATATCCGCTGCCCCCTTGTTCATCCTCGCCTGCAATTTGCAGCCTCACGTCAAATCCCCGATTTCGCAGCAATTCTACAGTCTCAATCAAGTATTTATGACCTTTCACCGGGTTGAGGCGGCCGCAAGCAAAAATCTTGCACGGACTTCCTTCTTGCCAAGGCTTGTAAGGGCTGCTGCGTTTAATTTCTGTAATATTAACTCCCATGGGAGCAACAGCTAATTGTTTGGGAAGAAAGTTCGCTAATTTATTTTTGACATCATTGAGAAGCAGTTGAGATATGACGATCGCAAAAGCAGCATTTTTCCACTTTTGTTCCTGATTTGACCCGTACACTTCTAGAGTAGGCCCGTGAAGAGTGATACTGTAAGTACAGCCTGTAAGAATTGAGTTAAATAAGGCTATATTGGCGGAATTGGCACAGGAATGAACGTGGATGTGAGACCAACCTTTTGTTTTTGTTAACCCTGCTAGTTTCCCAGCAACCAAAACCAGTGCTAAGAGTTTAACTTTTTCAAATAACGATGTATCTCTCGCTTTGGCAATAACTGCTAGGCACTGCCACCATGCAGCGGGACCTGCTTTGAGAACCTCTAGCAATGAGTTAATAAAATCTTTCGCAGCAAAGGGAAATAGATAAACAGTATTTTTTTGAGCTTCTTCTGCCCATACGTGAGAAGCGATCGCTCTGGGTGGCGGTTGAGTTGATACTAAATCTGTTTCAATTCCAAGTTCTGCAAGAAATTGTCGCTCCCGCCACAAAAAGATGTGTGTTTGTCCGGGAAATTGGGGAATAAAGTATCCGATTTTTGCCTTCATTTCTTACCTACTTTCTAAGTTTTAATTCAAGGATATTTATCTGCTGCTATGCCGATGCACGAACACCTTTCTCACCGAGCATTTTTTCGTAAATTTCGACGATTTTTATGCCCTTGTTCTCCCAGGCAAATTCTCTGGCTTTTTCGATCGCCTTAGCTGACATACTTTCCCGCAGCCGATCATCTTCGACTAACAGCTTAATTTTACTTGTCAACTCCTGTGTTAGATACTCTCTAGAAATCGGCTCGATCTTAAAACCAGTTTCTTCATTCACGTATTCACCAATACCGCCGTTATTGGCAACTATGCAGGGGAGTCCGCAAGCCATAGCTTCCATTACCACTGCGCCCCCGAACTCTCGGATTGAAGGGAAGCAAAAAATATCTGCTTTCCTGTAATAATCCAGAGTTTCTTGTTGATTTACCCATCCGGCAAAACTAACTATTTCCCCTAGATTAAGCTCCTTTACTCGGTTTTCCAAGTTATTTTTTTCTGGCCCGTCTCCTACTATAGTTAAGCGGATTTTACTTTTAATTCCCTGCTCTAATTTCCCCATAGACTCAATGACAATATCGGCACATTTGTAAGGCACTAATCGACCCACAAAAAGCAGATTGATATGGCTAACATCTTTAATTGGGATACTTGTCTGGTTTAAAAAATCCTCCGAAATGCCATTTTCGTAAAACAAATCAATTTTTTGGTCAGGTATTGCAAACAAGTCTTTTAGCATATTTAAAGTATATGTTGAACCTGCTAAAATTTTGTCGGCTTTTTTGTAAGTTTCTACATAACCTGGAATTAATGCTCGACCAACTGCTCTCAAAAAGTTGAATTGAGCAAATTCTTGTTTTGCCGTTTCTTGAAAACCTGGTGGAAAGGGAATGCCCCCATTCACAGGGCCTAGAATAAAAGGAGTCTGCTGGCAAACACTGACTACCTTAAACGGATACCGCGGCATCATCGGGGTAATTGCATGAACTATGTCATAATCTCCGTTGAGGATTTTTCCTTTGAATTTTTCATATACTTGCTGATTAAATTCTTCATAAATTGGGTAGCTCAAGGTATTATAAAGAGGCCAATTGACTCGCCCGTTTGCGGTGAGTTTTTCGACTATTTTATAATATTGTTTTGTTAACTTTCCTTCTTCAAGGTAGACAACTTTTTCGTATTCTGGGTGTTTTTCGAGAGCTGGTTTATTTCTAATATGGGTGACAAGGGTTACATCAGCTAAATTATTGATTTTTTGGAAAAAATTGTACCCCACCAAAGGTACTGATGCCCAGTCAGGATTGCACTGCTCTACAATTAGTAAAACTTTTAATTGTTGATCGCTCATTTGTTTGCTACTCAGGGGTGGACTTTCTGGGACGTTAGCTGTAATTCTAGCTAGCTGAATGAATAGAGTTGGTTGTTTTGTATTCGATCAACTTGCTCTGCTGCCCCAGCAATCGGCGCTGGTGAAACTGGATTTGACCTTGTAGCTGGGGAAATTTGGCTAATACGCAAGACAAAGCGTAGATGGCTGAGTCTTTAGTGGTGAGAGCCCGATGCTTTAGATAATAGTTATAGGTGCGATAGGTTGCTAAGGGGTAGCCACTCAATAGTAACAAGCTCCAGCCTTTTGTCGGCAATATCATTGCCAAGGCTAGGGCTGGCAAGACTAAGCCCCAAAACCAGGTGCTGCGGGTTTCTTTGACCCAATGGCGCTCTGGTTCGCTTCCGTGCATCCAGGAGCCCTCGGCGTAGGCGTAACCGGCTCTTTGGGCGCGCTTCCACCACTGAACAAAACTGGTCATTTGCGCGTCGTGCAGGGTCATTTCTGCGTCTAAGCGAAGGATTTTCCAATCTTTTTGGCGCAGCCGCAAGCACAGTTCGGGTTCTTCGCCGGCTATGAGTGCGGGATTGAAACCTTCGACTTGCTGAAATGCGGTGGCGCGCATCATGGAGTCGCCACCGCAGGCTTTGGTTTCGCCGATGGGGGTATCCCACTCGATGTCGCACAATTGGTTGTAGATGCTTGCTTTGGGGTATCGTTCGCGCCTCCGCCCGCATACTGCTGCTAAGTCGGGTTTGGCGGCGAGTTCGCTGTAGGCTCGATCGATCCATCCATCAACTACTTCGCAGTCACCGTCCACAAATTGGACAAATTCGATTTCTGGTGCTATTTCCAGCAAGCGGGCAAAGCCTTCATTTCTGGCGCGGGCTGCGGTAAACGGTATAGATAAGTCTAGTTCTACTGTATCGGCTCCGAGCGATCGGGCTAACTCTAGGCTACCGTCTGTTGAGCCGGAATCGACGTAGACGACGCGGGCAACTTTGTCTGTGGCTGAGACTAGGCACTGGCGGAGGCGCTGCCCTTCATTTCGTCCGATCGCCACTAATCCAATTTTTTTCAAGTTTTACCTTTTGAATGCGACTACTGAGCAGTTCCTTTTATATTTTAATAAAAGTCCAGCTAATTTCATAATTTTTCTGCGACTTTTAGAAATTATTTGTCAGACTTCCTGGGTTTTTTTTCGATTATTTTTGCCGGTATTCCCACTGCGGTTGCACCGGGTGGCACGTCACAAATCACCACAGCATTGGCACCAATCAAAGCATGATCGCCGATCGTTACGGAGCGAATAATTTTAGCTCCTGCACCAATATCGACATGACCGCCGATTTTGACATCAGCAACAATTGTCACCTGCTGAAGAATCAGACAGTTAGGGCCAATGGAAGCACTGGGATGAATGACAACGCCATTAGGATGAGTCAGCAGCAGTCCTCCTTGTATTTGGCAGTTCAAAGGGATGTCTGTTGCAGTGACAACGCTCCAAAATCGATGCTGGATCACGTTCCAACGGCATAAAATATATCCTCCAATTCCACCCTGCTGCTGCCACTTTTGATAGTTGCGGATAGATTTGAGCAGTTGGCGACTGGGTTCCCACCACTTGCTAAGTTTTTCGCGGCTCCAGTCTGGTTCTGTAGCAGAAATGATTGACTTAGTGATTGACTCAACCATTGTTTGTGCAATTTTTTGATGATGTAGACAATTGTGCCTATTTGTGGGGTTTATCTTAAGATTAATCTCTAACTTGACTAGGGAGATTTATTGAATCTCCGCAGAGTTATAGCAGAAGCCATAAGGAAGAAAATGATTTAAGCGTTGTTTTCAGCAGGCCGGGATTTGATAATTTTGGCAGGGATACCAACGGCAGTTTGACCTGCGGGAATATCTGATAAAACTACAGCATTGGCACCGATATTTACGTCGTCTCCTAGGTTGACCTTGCCGAGGATTTTTGCACCAGCGCCGACGTTAACCCGATCGCCCAATTGAGGGGATTCTAGCGGTTTGTCCAAATAGCGGTTTCCCAAGGTTACACCTTGGCGGATAATGCAGTCGTCGCCGATCGTACAATATCCGTGAATAATAATAGCGTTTTGATGTTCAATCACCACGCGACGACCGAGCTTCACAGTGTAAGGCAAGTCTATCCCGTAACTATTGCGGACTTTTCGGTAGAGTGCTCGATAAATAATGCTCAAAGGAGCTCGCAGTAATTTCGGTTCTACCTGCATTCTCCAGACGCCAAAACGCTGCACTGCTACGGCGCGAAATCCCGGTTTTGTCCAATCTCGACCATGAGCAATCCAGTCTTCTTTAATTTGCTGCCACAGTCCCAAGCCGGGGCTTTCTACTTGATTTTCACTGGTGATTAAGTTTTGCTCAGTTACCATAAGCTCTAATTCACGCTATTTCTTGTTTACTCTATTGCTAGATGCCGACGATATTAATGGGTCTGTCAGGTTTTTGAGGAAGGAGCAATCCGGTTTTATCGATCGAGAATACTAATTTCTCGGCTGCACCATAAAATATTTTGCTTGCCTAGGTTAACCTGGTTTAGTTGGCTTTTACCGATTTACCAACTCCCTTTAAAAGTTTTTGGATTTTTCAATCTTACCCCCCTTAAAAAATACACTATTTAATACAAAATCCCTCAACAATTGTGGTGGATCGCCATCGGGTTTGCCTTGAAGTACGCGGCGAACCCTCCACGCGGCAAAACCGGAAGCCCAGGATATATCAGTTAATGCTGTGTAAACCAAGCCGTAGTTTTTGATAAAGTACCTACGCCGGGAATCAAACCAATAGGTGGGCAGCCGCTTGGCGGGCTTTTTGGTGTCAGTGACGCCTGAGCTTTGGCCGACTAAGTGGACAACACGACTTTCGGGTACGTACCAGCAACTCCAGCCAGCTTTGTTCGCTTGCAGACAAAAGTCCATTTCTTCGCAGTACATGAAATAAGCTTCATCCATCAAGCCAATCTTTTCAAATACTTCGCGACGGACGATCATGCTGGCTCCAGCTACCCAATCAGTTTGACAGGTTTTTTGAGAAATGGGAGGCGCTGCGGCCCAGTTGGCTAATAACTTGGATATAAAGCCTGTCCGCCAACCAAAATCGAGTTCGGTAAAGAGGTTGTGAAACCTAAAAGCTGACTCCTGGGGCGTGCCGTCGGGGTCTTCCAAGCGGCTGCCGGCGATGCCGGCTTCGGGGTGGGAGTCCATGAAATCGACGAGGGCTTTTAAGGCACCGGGGCGAACTATGGTGTCTGGGTTGAGCAGCAGGAAGTAAGGGGGAGGATTGGTGGATTGGAGGGCGGGACGGATCAGGGCGTTGTTGCCGAAGGCAAATCCGCCGTTGCGGTTTAGGGGAACGAAGGATGCCCATTCATTCCAGCCTTCTGAGGCGATCGCACTACTAATTTCTTCGACGGAGCGATCGCCTGAAGCATTGTCGCCAACTACAACTCGCATACCGGGCAGCGATTGAACTTCGCTAACTAGAGAGCGCAAGCAGTCTATTGTCAAACTAGAGGTTCGGTAGTTAACAATGACAACCAGCAGTGGATAGGGGTGATTGGACTCGCTGGCCTTCGACATAAGTACCGTTGTTGGTTTAACAACTTTTTAGCTCAAGTTGTACCCATCTGGCAAGCTGGAGCGATCGCCCGGAGTGCAGGTATCGCCTAAGTAGATGAGTGGGAAAATACACAAGTAGTCAAAAGCGAGGGTCACTCCGTGAAACGAAGCAATCCCAAAGGTTCTGGCAGCTTTACATTCGGTTACACAGCCCGGTTTATTTGCGCCTACCTACTTACTTTTTTGATTGCTCCAACATAATTGACAAAAGCTGCCACCGCTGCCGGTGCATTTCTTCGTGAGTCAGGCGGCGAGCATATTTCAGACCTGCCATGCCCATATTTTGAAGTAGGTTCAAGTTTTCTCCCGACTGTTTGAGCAAGTTTGCTAAATCAACTGGGTCATTGCAATTACCGATCAAGCCTGTGATGCCGTTTTCGATACAGTCGCGGAGTCCGGCGGTGTTGTTTGCCAGTACCGATACGGCCTGGGAATAAGCATCGTATACTATTCTGGGCTGTTCGTCTGAGGTACTGGGAACCACAACAGCATGATATTGTTGCAGCCGCCCGAAGAATTCTCTGCCGTAAGGAATAGTTCCCAAAATTTCTATCTGTACCGATTTTTGCATTGCCTTGCTGGCTGCTTGGCAGTTGCTTAACAGTTCGCCTTCACCTAGTATGTCCAGCTTGACGGGAATGTTTTCCTCCTCCAATATTTTCATTGCTTCTAGGAGAACTAACAGGCCTTTCTCTGGAACCAATCTGCCCGCAAATAGAATTTTTAGTTGTTTGGGCGAGGCTGACAGTTTTTCGTGCCATATTTTAGTCGCCTCTGCTTCCGAAATAATATTTTCTTCATCTATCCACGAAGCATGAATTATCTGACTTTGTTGGTGTCGTTTTTTTAATAAACTTTGCTGATATTCTGCCTGTGTAAAGATTGTCAAGTCGGCGCTGTTGATGCACCAGCGATTAAATGTTTCGTATATGTAAGCTTGAATTTTGGCTTTAATGCTGGCAGGGGTGCCCGGCAGCAGCCGCCACGGTGCGGACTCGACTATGAGCACGTATGGTTTCCGCTGTATCAGGACTATTGGCGTCACTAACCATGCCATCGGAATCGGCCAGCCTGCTACGCCACTATGTACGAGATCTGAAGATGCGATCGCGCCCCAAAGCTGGGCAACCGTTGCCGGCAGCAGCAATATTGCTTGGGCCCAGCTATTTGGGGAGGGAAGGTCAATAAATTTAGCATCAGCAAATGATGTTTCCGAATCCACCTCTATTGTATCTTCAGGGGGGGTTTCTCGCACGCACGGACATGCTAGCGTGAAGTTTTTCAAATACTTGAAGTGTTGGGTTAGGTCTTTAGCCCACATTAAATCGAGATACCTGCTGCCTTTGGAGTCGTAGAAAAATGGGATGTTGAGGACTAGCAGGTAGCGCTTGTCTATGGGCATCAAAGTCGGTTCTTTAGCCCCATCTTCTGTGATATTTAACGAGTTGGAGTCCATAAAATACACTACGATTAAATGCGATATATCTATTTTAATACCACTTTAAGCTAATTCGCATTTAAATTGCATAGTTAAATAAATTTTTCCTCTTTTGGGGAGTAGGGTTGGGCGCGAAAGCCCGCCCTCAACATACAAATTAAATGCACAACAGCTTAGCCAGTTTTTAGTATTAATTGACACCCTCAACACGCAATCATATCGCCAAAAAATACTGAAGTCAATTTTAAATCTCGCCGCTCTGGATCAAAGTCGATACTGCCTATAGGCTTGACTGGCAGCTCGGTGCAGCAACGAATGCCGATAAACTAACCCCTTAGCGTCATCGCAATAGCCCCCGCCAATCACGCAGGCAACGGGATAGCCACCAGCCAAACACGCCATCAAAACTTGCATTTCCCGGCGAAATAAGCCCGTATCAGTTAAAGCTAATTTTCCCAGTTTGTCACCGTGATGAGGGTCTACTCCAGCATCGTACAAAACTAAATCTGGCTTGACATTTGACAGCAAATCTGGTAGGAATTTATCCAAGGTTTGTAAATATTCGTCGTCCTCCATACCTACAGGCAAAGGTACATCTAAATCGCCTTTTTGTTTGGTGCCGGGAAAATTGACTTCGCAGTGCATCGAGAAAGTAAAAACGCTACTGTCATCTTGGAAAATTACGGCGGTTCCGTCTCCTTGGTGGACATCTAAATCGACAATTAAAACTTTGCGAACTAAACCATTTTTTTGTAAGACGCGAGAGGCGATCGCCAAATCATTAAAAATACAAAAACCCGACCCAAAACCAGGGAAGGCGTGATGAGTTCCGCCCGCAGTATTGCAAGCCAAACCGTAGTCTAAAGCGAGCTTGGCAGTTAGTACAGTTCCTGCAACCGCAGTGCAAGTGCGATTAGCAAGAGCCCGACTCCAAGGCAGACCAATTCGCCGAGTCGCTTTGTTATCGAGCGTCCCGTTGCAGTAAGCTTGAACATAGGAGTGGTCGTGGACTAATTCAATCCATTCTTGAGGGGGAAGTTCGGGAGCGTGAAATTGCGATTTATCTGCTACCCCGTCCGCGAGCAGCATCTCGTAAAGCATCCGAAACTTTGCCATCGGGAAGCGGTGAGCCGGTGGCAGAGGTGCAACGTAATCTTCGTGGTAAATAATTGGTAAGTCCATTAAAATTATTGTATAACGAATGAATCTCCAATTGAACGCCTGCAATCTCAAATTTAAATTCGCTGGAGAACTTGTATATGCAACAACTAAAAACAGTCTGGCAGTCCGGCAGCACCGACCCCGAAAATGCTGACAATCTCAATAATATTAGTCAGTGGTGGGCAAACCTGAACGGCAAAGAAATTAGCTGGGTACAGCGACTGATTCCGCAAATCGGCGGTCTGAGCGAAATTCACTGGCACCCCCAGCGTTTTGACGAAACATTTGTGATAGTCAATCCTGAAATTCGGGAGGAAACTCTCTATTGGTACATACCCGATTCTCCTGTCCAACGTAACAACACTGTTGACAAATTAGAACTTGACAACTTGCAACAGCAATTGTACATCTATCCTCAGTTGGAAGCGGAACTGGTAATTCGCGTAGGAATTCCCGAAGTTAAATATCAAACACTTGAATTAAACAATCCCGAAATCGCCTTGGGCGAAGATAATATGCTGCTGCTGTGGGAATCTGACCAAGAACTAGAAATTAAAATTTACTTAAGCAATGAAAATATTGCTAAACTTAAGGAATTGCTGGCATAGAAAAGACAGATAAAATAGTTTATCTGGTAGGCTGTGGGTGCCACTGGATGGATCGCATCTATACTCTTAGTTACCTATAAATATCTTAAGACTGATGGGCGGGTGGGTCAAAACCGAGGTTTTTCACAGCCATACTTTGTTGCAGCGACAAGAGTAAAAAAAACGGTTTCTTCGCCTCGTGGTATGTCCAGGTGTGTATCTCGGCTAAAACCCTTTGAATGTGGCAGCAGAATGTCCAGAAACTTGCGTTATCCTCCTGGGAGTTTTAATCCTAAAGTCAAGCAAAAAACTGTCCTGAGCGCATCAACCGGGTTATACGAAAATACTTTGTCGCAGCCATTGAACAAAGTTAAACAATCCGGTTGCTTTGCTCTGGAGTGCCTAAGCGATGATGGTTTTTCGGCAGACTTAATTTGGACAGCAAATAAGGCGATTTTTGGGGACAATAAAATGTGGTTAAGTACGGTTAGTTTGAGTAGCAAACTTAAGACAAGCAACCAATAAGTTTAAAAAATAGAAGGTGCGTTAGTTGATGGCTACTATCTAAAGTTAATCTTCTATTTGCTGAGTTTGAAAAGGTTTAATAAATAATTAGGATCGGAAGGAATCGCAAAATTTATTAAATCATCAATCTGCTGCTAGCACTAAAAAAATTACCATGACCAGACAAAAAATGATATTTGACAAAGAAAGTATTCACATTTTAATTATTGATGATCAGCCCCAAAACCTGCGCTTTATATCAAACATATTGACGAAAGAAGGGTATAAAGTTCAGCGGGCGATTTCGGGAGAAATGGCGGTCAATGCTAATTTAACCGTTCTCCCCGACTTGATTTTGCTAGATATTGCTATGCCAAAAATGAACGGATATGAAGTATGTGCTCGACTTAAAACCAACGAAAAGATGAGGGAAATTCCGGTTATTTTTTTGAGTGTGTTTGAGGAAACTTTTCACAAAGTTAAAGCTTTTGAAGTCGGCGGTGTTGACTACATTACTAAGCCTTTTCAAGTGGAAGAAGTTTTAGTGCGGATCGAAAGTCAACTGACTATACAACAGCTATCAAAACAATTAAAACAGCAGAATGCCCAACTGCAAAAAGAGGTAGAATTCCGCAAGCGAACAGAACAATCACTCCGGGAAAGCAAAGCGCGTTTGCAGAAATTGGCGGTCAATATACCGGGAGTTCTTTATCAATTCATAAAGAAGCCAGATGGAAGTTTTAAGTTTGAATATATTAGTTATGCTTGTCGAGAGATTTACGAATTAGAGAGTGAAGAAATTTTAAAAAATCCCGACTTTTGCTTCGATCAAAATCATCCAGATGACCAAGAATATCTGGTGAAACAAATTGCTACTAGCGCCCAAAGTTTAGAACCTTTTGCCTGTGAATGGCGGATTGTTACACCGTCGGGTAAACTCAAATGGCTGCAATCTAATTCTCGGCCAGAAATGCGTGATAATGGCGATATTGTTTGGTATGGCGTACTTTTTGATATCACCGATCGCAAGCACGCAGAAATAGAAATGGCTGGAGCTAAAGCTGCTTTAGAACGGCAAGTTCAGCGAGAATTGCTGATCGCAAAAATAACTAAAGAAATTCGCTCAAGCTTGCAGCCAGAACAAATATTTCAAATAGCTGCCACTCAAATCGGTCTGGCATTCTGCGCCAATCGCTGTTTGATTCATACTTACGTTACTACCCCCCAAGTCGATATTCCTCTGGCGGCCGAGTATCTTGAACCGGAGTGTGAATCTATTCGGAACGTACCTGTTCCAATTTGGGGCAATCCTCACGTCATACAAATGATGATACAAGATGTGGCGATCGCCTCCAACAATGTTTATTCAGACCCTCTGTTGCAAGCTGCTCAACCGATTTGCCAGAAGGTTGGGTTAAAATCGATGCTGGCAATTCGCACTTCTTACCAAGGCAGGGCAAACGGTGCTATCTGTTTGCACCAGTGCGATCGCTACCGGGAATGGACTTCCGAGGAAATCGACTTATTAGAAGCTGTGGCGGCTCAAGTAGGGCTCGCTATCGCTCAAACTAAACTGATCGAACGAGAAAAAAACCGAATTCAGCAGCTCGATCGGCAAAATAAAGTGCTGCAAGCAGAAATTCGCACCCGTGTCCGCGCCGAGCAAGCTCTGCAAGAATCGGAAACAGAATTGCGGGCGATTTTTGCCGCCATGACTGACACAGTTTTAGTGAGAAATGCAGAAGGGCGCTGCATCAAAATTGCCCCGACAGCATCAACAAATTTGGTGAAACCTCCCAGCGAAATGATTAACACAACCGCTCATGAAGTCTTGCCTAAACCTGTAGCAGATTTAGTATTAAATGCCATCCAACAAGCTCTAAAAACTAAGCAAAGCATTAATGTTGAATATAGCTTTAAAGTCGGAGAGCGCGACGTTTGCCTCGACGCTAAAGTTTCTCCGCTGACTGCAGATTCAGTGATTATCGTGGCGCGAGATATTAGCGTTCGCAAACAAACAGAATCCGCACTCAGAGAGAGCCAGCACTTCATTCAAGCGATCGCCGATTCCAACCCGAACCTATTGTACGTTTACGATTTAATTGAACAGCGGAATGTTTATACCAACCGACAAATTTCGACGATACTTGGGTACACCGCCCAAGAAATACAAGATATGGGTACAGCAATGATGCCGACGCTGCTCCACTCCGAGGATTTGCCAAAGTTTTTTGAAAACCTCCACAAAGTAGATCAAGCCAAAGACGGTGATGTCATTGAATGTCAATACCGCATGAAACACAAAAACGGTGAATGGCGGTGGCTGCACAGTTGGGATACTGTATTTCTCAGAACAGCAGATGGTAGTAAACCCAAACAAATTCTCGGCACTGCTAATGACATCACAGACCGCAAATTAGCCGAAGAGAAACTGCTAGCATCGCAGCAAAGAATCTCGTTTTTATTGCAGCAAACGCCGATCGCAATTATTGAGTTAAACCTCTATTTAGAAATTATCACTTGGAATCCCGCAGCCGTGGCTATTTTTGGCTACAGTGAGCAAGAAGCGATTGGTCGAGTCGCCGCCGATTTGATCGTACCTGAAAGCTACCACCCGCAATTATCTGAGATTTTCAATCATGACTTGAATGCCAAATCCAGCGGCACTACCGAAAATCTGACTAAAGACGGCAGAATTATCATCTGCGAGTGGTATAATACTCAGCTAATTGACGATAACGGTACAGCGATCGGCATTGCTTTAATGGCTGTAGATATTACCGAACGCAAGCAAGCAGAAACCGAACTGCAAGAAAGTGCTTTACGACAAAGAGCGATCGCCCGCATCATTGAAAGAATGCGGCAAACTTTAGATATCCGAGAAATTTTTCACGCCACAACCCGAGAATTGCGCCAAACCCTGAAGTGCGATCGAGTCGCCATTTACCGTTTCAATCCAGACTGGAGTGGCGAATTTGTAGCCGAATCCCGTGACCAGAAGTGGGTTTCTTTCATCCAAGCACAGGAACTCGATTCTCACCTTACTGAAGGCGCTTTAGACAGCGACCGTTGCGTCGTCAAAGGATTAGATAGCCCCTCACAAGAAGTACGCGATACCTATTTGCAAGAAACCCAAGGCGGGCCCTACAGCCGAGGTACAACTTACCTTTGTGTCCCAGACATTTACAAGCAAGGATTCGATATTTGTTACATCAATTTGCTAGAAAAATTTCAAGCTAAATCTTACATTATTGTGCCAATTTTCTGCGGAAAAACGCTCTGGGGATTACTAGCATCCTATCAAAATTCAGCTCCCCGGCAGTGGAGCGAAGCTGAAATCAACGTTGTAGTTGATGTAGGTACTCAGCTAGGAGTAGCATTACAGCAAGCGGAATTGCTCGCCCGCACTCAAAGGCAGTCCATGGAACTGATTAAATCCAAAGAAAACGCCGAAGTTGCCAACCGCGCCAAAAGCCAATTTCTAGCTTCCATGAGCCACGAACTCCGCACACCTCTCAACGCCATTCTGGGTTTTTCCCAAGTCATGGCCCGCAACAGTTCTATCACGGAAGAACAAAAAGAATACATAGAAATTATTAACCGCAGCGGCGAACATTTGCTGGAACTCATCAATGATGTTTTGTCCATGTCCAAAATAGAAGCAGGTCAAATTACCATCAATCCCAGCCGCTTCAATCTCTACAACCTTCTTAATAGTCTCAAAGAAATGCTGCAACTAAAAGCCAACTCAAAAGGTTTGCACCTAATCTTTGAAAATGCCGATGATTTGCCACAGTACATTCAAACAGACGAAGCTAAATTGCGGCAAGTTTTAATTAACCTACTCGGCAATGCGATTAAATTTACTCAGCAGGGAACCGTGACTTTGCGCGTCAGCAGCCAATCTGACAAAGACGCCACAGAAGAAAAAAAATCCCAATTGTATTTTGAAATTGCCGACACGGGTCCCGGCATTTCTCCCTTGGAACTTGCCACATTATTTAAGCCATTTGTACAAACTGAAACTGGTCGAAAATCCATGCAGGGAACGGGTCTGGGGTTGCCGATTAGCCAACAGTTTGTCCGAATTATGGGAGGTGATATTGCTGTTGAAAGTCAACTCGGTCAAGGCACAATTTTTAGCTTTAATATCTGGGTTAACTTAGTAACACAAAGTGATGAACAAGAAAAATCCCCGATTAAACAAGTTATTGCTTTAGAAGCCGGACAAGACACTTATCGGATATTAATAGTTGAAGATGTAGCAGAAAATCGCCAACTGCTGCTTAAGCTCCTGATACCCCTGGGGTTTGAAGTCCGGGAAGCAACTAACGGTCAAGAAGCAATTGCTTTGCATTCAACTTGGAAGCCGCACTTGATATTAATGGATATGCTGATGCCCGTGATGGATGGGTATGAAGCGACAAGACAGATTAAGAAAACTCTAGAAGGTAGAGAAACAATAATTATTGCCTTGACGGCCAGTGCTTTTGACGAGCAGCGGCAAATAATTTTGTCTGCTGGTTGTAACGATTTGATATGTAAACCGTTTCGGGAAGAGGTACTCTTTGAAAAGATAGCGCATCACCTCAACCTGCGTTATATTTATGAAAAAGAGAACCTATCTACTTCTTTTTCAACACCGACGCTGCTTAAAAGTTTGACCACCGAGGATTTGAGTGTAATGCCCACAGACTGGGTGGTCGAGTTGCACCGAGCAGCACTTTGTGTTGATGACAACCGCATCCTCGAACTCATCGAGCAAATTCCCGAAACTGAGGCAAATCTCGCTAACGCTTTAACAGATTTAGTCGATAATTTTCGGATAGATATCATTATCGATTTAACTCAATTATATTATGATGAACGACCATCCATTACCAGCGACTCCTAAAGACATTCTGATCGTTGACGATATGCCGGATAATTTGCGACTTTTATCCACTATGCTGACATCTTACGGGTATCATGTCAGGAAGGCTATTAACGGACACTTGGCTTTGCAAGGGGCACAAATATCTCCTCCCGATCTAATTTTACTAGATATTAATATGCCACAAATGAACGGGTATGAAGTTTGTGAGCAGTTAAAGTTAAGCGAAAAAACTCAAGATATTCCGGTAATTTTTATTAGTGCGCTAGATGACGTGCTGGAAAAAGTTAAAGCTTTTCAAGTAGGAGGAGTGGATTACATTACTAAACCGTTTCAAGTAGAAGAAGTTATAGCCCGCGTCCAAAACCAACTTTCCCTTCGTTTGCTGCAATCCAAACTGCAACAGCAAGCTAGGGAACTGCACGATCGCAATTCTAGATTGCAGGAAGAAATCGCAGAACGGCAGCGGGCTGAAGAATCAATCCGGTTTTTGCTGGAAACGACGCGGGCGATCGGCGAAGCTGTAGACTTTCACTCAGCTTTAGAAGTAATTCTGCACCAAGTTGGCGAAACAATCGGATGGGATGTAGGAGAAGCTTGGATTCCCGATGCAGAAGGAACTGTGCTGCAATCTGCCCGGGGCTGGTATGCCAGCAACCCCAGCATGGAATTGTTCCGTACCCAAAGCCAACAACTGACATTTGCCCGAAATATAGGGCTGCCGGGACGAGTTTGGGCATCCAAGCAACCGGAATGGGTAGAAGATATTTCCAAGGGCTACCCGCATTTTCTCCGAAGTCAAATAGCACTAGAACTCGGATTCAAAGCGGGTTTTGGCGTGCCGATTTTGGTAGGCGATGAAGTATTGGCAGTGCTAGTTTTCTTTAAAAATTCGTCTGGTGGGAAAGACGCGCGATTTATAGACGTTTTTAATGCAGTCGGCACTCAATTAGGTTCTTTGATTCAGCGCAAACAAGCAGAAGAATTGCTGCGTATTGCCCAAGAAAAATATCACAGCATTGTAGAAAATGCGATGGAAGGCATTTTTCAAAGCACGCCTTCAGGAGGCTATCTCAGCGCTAATCCAGCTTTGGCAAAATTATACGGTTACGAATCCCCAGAAGAACTGATGTCCGAGATTAAAAATATTGCTCAGCAACTTTACGTTGACCCAGAACGCCGCCTCGAATTTGTGGCTGCTATGGATACTGAAAATGCCGTTTCGGGATTTGAATCTATGGTATGTCGCAAAGACGGGCGCCGGATTTGGGTGTCAGAAAATGTTCGGGCTGTTCGAGATTCAAAAGGTGAGCTGATCTACTATGAGGGTACTGTTTCTGACATTACAGAGCGCAAATTAGCGCAAGAAGCGCTAAAAGTTCAACAAGAACAAAGCGAGAAGTTGCTGTTAAATATTTTACCCAAACCAATCGCAGAACGCTTGAAGGCAGAGCAAAGCACGATCGCCGACAGTTTTGCCCAAGTAAGTGTTTTATTTGCTGATATTGTTGGCTTTACTGAGTTGTCGGCGAGAATGTCTCCCACCGAGTTGGTAAAGCGATTGAATGTAATTTTTTCGCACTTCGACCAGTTAGCTGAAAAGTACGGTGTGGAGAAAATTAAGACTATTGGCGATGCTTACATGGTAGTCGGGGGATTGCCTACACCGAGACAGGACCACGCCGAGGCGATCGCCCAAATGGCCCTGGGAATGCAGGCAAAAATAGCAAAATTGTCCGCCGACACAGGGGAAAAACTGGCAATTCGCGTTGGCATCAATTCCGGGCCAGTTGTTGCGGGAGTGATTGGTGTGAGCAAGTTCACTTATGATTTGTGGGGAGATACGGTGAATGTAGCGGCGAGGATGGAAGCTACGGGTTTTGCAGGCAGCATTCAAGTTACTGATGTTACTTATGAGCTTTTGAAAGATAAGTATTTGTTTGAGAGGCGAGGCGTGATTCCGGTAAAAGGTAAGGGGGATATGATGACTTATTGGTTGCTACAAAAAAAGTAAAAAGGGGAATTGGGCATGGGGAATTGGGCATGGGGAATTGGGCATGGGGTATTACAACAAATAACAAATAACAAATAACCAATAACCAATAACCAATAATTCATGAATACTGACTACTGACTACTGACTACTGACTACTGACTACTGACTTCTGCTATGATGAAAGTAGTTAACGAAACTTTACATAATAGCCGTGACTGCACAACAATTAGTATCTGCAACGAGTTTTGAAAAGCTAATTTGGACTTGGAAAGGTCACAAAATCCAATATACCGTCCAAGGAACCGGCCGCCCTCTGATCTTGATTCACGGATTTGGGGCTTCGATCGGACATTGGCGGCAAAATATCCCCCCACTAGCGGCCGGCGGCTATCGCGTATTTGCGCTGGACTTGCTGGGATTTGGTGCTTCCGCCAAACCAGCCCTAGATTACACTCTGGAATTGTGGGAAGAATTGCTGACTGATTTCTGGGCGGATCTGGTACAGGAACCGGCGGTATTTGTCGGGAATTCGATCGGCGCTTTGCTGAGTTTGATGGTAGTCGCCAACCATCCAGAAATATCAGCAGGTGCAGTCTTAATCAACTGTGCCGGCGGGCTCAACCACCGGCCCGACGAACTGAATTTCCCGCTGCGAGTAGTGATGGGGACTTTTACTAAATTAGTTCGATCGCCCCTAATCGGCCCCTTTGTCTTCAACAACATCCGCCAAAAACACCGCATCCGCAACACCCTGCGCCAAGTCTACGGGAACCGCGAAGCCATCACCGACGAACTCGTAGAACTCCTCCACGCCCCCTCCTGCGAGCCCGGAGCTCAACAGGTGTTTGCCTCGATTCTCACAGCCCCTCCAGGCCCTCAACCCTCAGAATTGCTGCCCAAAGTCGATCGTCCGTTATTGGTACTTTGGGGCGCAGACGACCCCTGGACGCCCATCGCTGGCAGCCAGATTTATCAACAATTGGCCGCCAACGATAAACCAGTGAAATTTGTTTCCATTCCCAACACAGGCCACTGTCCCCACGACGAGCGGCCGAGTGAAGTCAACGCTCTGATTTTGGACTGGCTGCTGGAATTGAAGTAAAATTTTTCGGATCAAGGCAACCCTTGGGCGATCGAGTCAAACCCTTGCAGTGCAAAACTTTTGCCTCCATCCACCGCACCGACACCCCAGCAGCAGCCGACTCAAAAAACAATTTTTGGAAAAAGTATTGACACAATTTACTGAGTCAGCTATATTGATGGACGTGTGAGGAGCGAACCAGAAGAAGCACCGAGACGAAACACGGCCAGTCGTCGGTGCTTTTTCTGTTGAAACCCATTTTTAAGAGTTTGAAATTATCTATAATTCACATCCAGAAGATCCGTAAGCCCGCCCCGCTTTCTTCCATTCTTCCTTCTCGTTCTTAGCCTCTTCGCGGTTCGTTAAATAAATATTCTGATGTTGCAAAAAAAGTAATTGACTCCACTTGATATCGAAAAATCCGAAAGTGTGGATTGTTATTAAGCATCAAAATTTGATTCCATAGAACTCAAAACTAGAGAGTTATATAATAATAAATTGTCGCTGGGTCGGGGCGGGTTGATATACATTTTTTCCAGATGTTGGCAAACCCGCCCCTGCGGTATTGGTGCTACAAATATCAACGATCGCTCAAAACAAATTGTTCGATCGCAGCCACCACCCCATCTTCCTCCACATCCGGCGCCACCCAATCAGCAGCAGCCTTCACGCCATCAGGAGCATTGCCCATCGCCACGCCCACACCCGCATAGGCAATCATTTCCACATCATTAAAATTGTCGCCGATTGCCATCACATTCGCCGCCTGCAAACCCAAAAGTTCCTCCGCTAAATACTGCACCGCATCTCCCTTATTCGCCACAGGATGCGTAGCTTCAAAAAAAGTAGCAACGGATCGAGTCAAATAAAGCTCCGCAGGCGTGTAGCGCAGGCGCATACTGCTGAGCAAGCCGTCGAGTACCCCCGGATTCTCGCACAATGCCAAAACTTTCGTCGGTTCCCCCGGAAGATCTCGCCGCAAATCTTTAATTACCATTGGTTCAATGCCCGATCGTTCGGCATAAATTCGGGTAGCTGCGGTAATTTCCGGCACGTAAAGTTGGTCGTCAATGTAGAAATGGATCGAAAGCAGCGGTCGCAAATGCGGTTCTTCAAAATAATCTAACAGTTGCAGAGCAGTTTGTTTCGACAGCGGCAAGTGCCGCAGCCGTTTTTGAGTAGCGTGATCTTGAATCCATGCGCCCTGGTAGCAAATCAGTGGCAATGTTGAGCCGATGTCGCGGTGAAAACGCAAAGCTGAGCGGTACATCCTGCCCGTAGCGACGGCCACTTTCACTCCCCGCGACTCGGCAGCCAAAATTGCTTGCTTGACTGGTTCTCGGATGGTATTTGACAAACCTGCGATCGTGCCGTCTATATCCACTACCAGCAATTGAATGTCTGCGGTGCCAAAAGCGCGATCGGTCGCATTAGCTGGATTTGAGGCAGTTATATTCTGCATGATTTTTTTAGATTTTAGCTGTTGATTTGCACGCACCCGTTTATTTTGCCACTGGCGGGATAGCAAAGTGCGACTTCTGATTTTTTGAAGACTAAAATATAGATAACTAAATAAGCGACAAAAAAAGTATCTAGGACGACTCTTTAGGGAGGGATTTAGCTAAGCTATATAATAGTAGCCAGTTTACTGCCGTAAAAACCGCACTCGACCGGCAATGTGTATTTTCACTTACTTAATAATACTTGTGGCAAAAAAGAATGCAACTCTCAGCCCGCGCTCCAAACCCTTATATCATCAATCATTCCCAATCTAAAATCTAAAATCTAAAATCTAAAATCTAAAATTGTATAACCGCCTCTTTGAAATTACCCCCAACTATCATGATTTCTATTCCGGGATACCGCATTGACGGAGAACTTTATACAAACCCTCACACAGTTATTTATCGAGGGATGCAGCTTGAGGAACAAAAACCAGTTATCCTCAAAACTCTCACCCCGACATACCCTACCCCAGCCCAAATATCCCAACTGCTGCACGAATCCGAAATTCTTAAGAATTTGAATTTCCCCGGAATAGTCAAGCTTTATAAAATAGAAACATACAATCACTTTCCGGTTTTAGTTTTAGAAGATTTTGGTGGTATTTCCCTAAAAGAGTTTCTCAGCAACAACCAGCTAGAGTTACAACAATTTCTGCATATTGCCATCAAACTAGCAGAAACTATTGGGCAACTCCACGATCACCACATTATTCATAAAGATATTAAACCCAGCAATATTATTGTCAATATCGAGACAGGAGATGTCAAGATTGCTGATTTTGCGATCGCCTCCCTGCTACCGGGCGAAAACCCCGCCCCCAGACATCCCCATTTACTCGAAGGCACTCTCGCCTATATGTCTCCTGAACAAACGGGGCGCATGAATCGGGCGATCGACTACCGCACCGATTTTTATTCTTTAGGCGTCACCTTTTATGAGATGCTTTGTGGCGAATTGCCTTTTCAGGCGATCGATCCTATGGAATTAGTACACTGCCATATTGCCAAAACGCCAGTTTCTCCTTGGGAAAACAGAAAGCAAAAAGTACAAAGCAGAAGCATCGAAGGCAGAATCAATCAAGTAGGAGCCAAGGAGATTCCTCAAGTCGTTTCCGATATCGTCATAAAACTCTTAGCAAAAACAGCCGAAGACAGGTATCAAAGTGCTTTCGGACTTTTGTACGACTTGGAAAATTGTCTCGATCAACTGCAAACTACCGGCGAAATTTCCCACATAACCCTCGGCAAGCAAGATCAGTCAAGTCACCTGCAAATTTCCCAAAAATTTTACGGGCGAGAAGCAGAAGTTAATATGCTTCTCAGTATCTTCCAGCGGATGAGGCGGGGCAATACAGAAATCGTGCTGATTTCTGGTTCTGCAGGTGTGGGCAAATCTTCGTTAGTATATGAAGTTTACAAGCCGAGTCGGCGGGAAAACGGGTATTTTATTGACAGCAAATTTGAGCAATTTAAGCGCGATATTCCCTACGCTTTTTTGCTCCAAGCTTTTCAAGATTTGTTGCGGCAAATATTCACAGAAAATGCCGCAGAAATCCATGTGTGGAAAGAAAAAATTTTAAAAGCACTCGGCGGTAACTGCCAAGTAATTATTGAAGCTATTCCCGAATTAGAACTGATTGTTGGGCCGCAGCCCCCCGTCCCAGATTTAGGAGCAAATGAATCTCAAAATCGCTTTAATTTAGTATTTCAAAACTTCATCCGCGTCTTTGCTCAAAAAGAACACCCTCTAGTAATTTTCCTGGACGACTTGCAGTGGGTCGATTCAGCATCTCTCAAGTTAATAGAACTGCTAGCAACTGACCTGGGAACTCAATATTTATTAATAATTGGAGCTTATAGAGAGCAAGAAGTAGATGCAAATCATCCTCTAATGCTGACCGCCGAAGCAATTAAAAAAGCAGGCGGGACTGTGAGGGCGATCGCCCTTTTGCCTTTAGATATAAGCAGCGTCAACCAATTCGTTGCCGATACTTTGAACTGCGCCCCCGAAAACTCGCTAAGTTTAGCCGAGTTGCTTTTTCAAAAAACTGGTGGTAATCCATTCTTTTTAACTCAATTAATAAAATTTCTTTACTCAAAAAGTTTGATTCAATTTAAACTTTCACCCTCGAATAATTTGGTCAAGCTAGCTGAACCCAACCTGTCGGGCTTACCGCAACCAATCTCAGAGCAAATTGTGAAAAAATGCCATGTCACAGGCGAGTGGCAGTGGGATATCGAACAAATACAAGAAATGGCAATTACTGACAATGTTGTCGAATTAATGATAAATAATATTCAAAAACTTTCAGAGAATACCCAGGAACTGCTTAAATTAGCCGCTTGTATCGGGAACAAATTTGATTTGGAAACTCTCTCGACAATCGCCGAACAACCTCTGGCGTCCGCAGCCACAGACCTCGTTGAGGCACTTCAGTCAGGTCTGATTTTACTCGTGAATAACGCCTACAAAATTCCGATCGCACTCGCAGCAAGTACAGAAGTAACAGACACAATATCTAGAGATTTTAGCGAAAAATTTTCCCTGCCAGTTGCTGATGTTCCTAGCGCAACTTACAAATTTTTGCACGAGCGAGTGCAGCAGGCAGCTTATGCTTTAATATCCAATTCTCAAAAACAAGAAATCCATCTAAAGATAGGCAACTTTTTACTCGAAAATGCACCGCCAGAGCAATTAGAAGAGCATATTTTTGATACCGTAAACCAACTAAATTTTGCCAAAGAAATCATCACCAGCCAATTAGAACAATTTCAATTATGCCAATTAAATTTAATGGCAGGCCGCAAAGCAAAAGCAAGTGCAGCTTACGAACTTGCCCTGAAATATTTAACCGCAGGTATTGAACTGCTTCCCCCCGAAAGTTGGCAAACTGACTACGACTTGACTCTTGCACTCTACGAGTCAGCAGCAGAAGCTGCTTACCTCAATACCGACTTTGAGCCAATGGAAAAATGGGCTGAAATTGTTCTGCAACACGCAAAGAATGAACTAGACAAAATCAAAGTGTTTGAAATCAGAATCATAGCTTGTGCGATGCAAACCAAACTCCAAGAATCGGTAAAAATTGGTCGCGAAGCACTAAAAATGTTAGGAATAAACTTTCCCGAATCGCCGATCCCCCTCCACATTCAGCAAGCACTGGCTAAAACCGCAGCTTATTTAACCGAAAAGAAAATAGAAGATTTAATTAACTTGCCAATTATGACAAATCCGCATAAATTAGCAACTATGCGCGTGCTTTCCAGTATGTTTTCAGCTACATTTATAGTTGAACCTGTGCTGCTGCCGCTGATTGTGTGCGAGCAAGTGAATTTATCTATTAATTACGGAAACTCTACTTTGTCTGCCTTCGGCTATGCTAATTACGGAGCAATTTTAAAAGGAATAGTTAGAGATATTGAATCTGGCGATCGCTTTGGTCAATTAGCTTTAAAATTGAGCGAGAGATTAAATGCGTTAGAATTCAAAAGCAAAACGCTTAATTTAGTAGCATTCATTTTGATGAACGGCAAGCATCACGTTAAAGACTCTTTGCCGCTATTAGAGGAAGCCTACCAAAGCGCGCTAGAAAATGGGGATTTAGAATGTGTCGGATATGCAGCCGTAAATATTTGTCAGTCTTTGTATTTCATCGGTCAAGAATTGCCACAACTGGAACGGAGAATGGTAAGTTACAACCATTTGCTCTTTCAACTCAAGCAAGAAACTGTATTGACTTGGAATCAAATATATCGACACACTATTTGGCAATTGATGGGGAAAGTGGAAAGTCCAAACCTTATGTTAGGTGAAGCATACAGCGAAGAAAAATTGTTGTCGCTGCTGTTAAAAGCTAACGATAGGGTGGGACTACAGCACTTCTATTTGCAAAAATTAATACTAGCGTATTTATTTGGAGATACCGCTACAGCACTAGAAAATTCAGCGCAAGCCGAAGTATATTTAGACGGAGTTGCAGGCTTTATTAATGTTTCTGAATACCAGTTTTACGATTCTCTAGCCCGCCTAGCTGCCTATCCATCGGCAACAGAAGAGGAACAAGAAGAGCATATTTTTTACGCTGTCAGTAACCGGAAAAAACTGCAACAAAAAGCGCTTTCGGCGCCCATGAATCTTCAGCATAAATGCGACTTACTTACGGCAGAAAAAGCGCGCGTTTTGGGCAATGTTGTGAGAGCAATGGAATATTACGATCGCGCCATTGAAGGAGCAGAAGAAAACGGCTACATACAAATACAAGCACTAGCAGCAGAATTGGCAGGAGCATTTTATCTATCCATAGGAAGAGAAAAAAATTCTAAAACTTACTTAACAGAAGCGCGTTATTGCTATCAGCGCTGGGGAGCAACAGCCAAAGCAGCGCATTTAGAATCAAAATACTCGCACTTGCTAACTTCAGGCTCGATTTCAACTAATATTGAAACTCACAAATCTACGAGCAGCGCTTCCACTACGAGCGACAGTGCAGGCGTGCTAGACTTGACCACAGCAGTTAAAGCATCGCAAACCTTAGCCGGCGAAATAGTTCTAGACAAACTGCTGGCAAAAATGATGAAAATTGTTATTGAAAATGCCGGGGGGGAAAGAGGCTTTTTAATACTAGAAAAAGACGGTCAATGGGTGATTGAAGCATCAGGATCTGTAGCTGTCGATCGCGTTGCTGTCATGCAATCAATTCCGATAGATTTTGTAGCCGACGATCAACAAGTAACTTTGCTGGCAGTTGCAGTTGTGAATTACGTCGCCCGCACCCAGGAAAGTATAGTTTTAAACGATGCCACCCGCGAAGGACAATTTACTCGCACACCCTATATAATGGCGGTTCAACCTAAATCAATTCTTTGCACTCCGTTAATTAATCAAGGTCAACTCACTGGGATTCTATATTTAGAAAACAATCTGACTACAGGCGCTTTTACCCAAGACAGGTTAGAAATATTAAAACTGCTGTCTTCTCAAATTTCTATCTCCATCGAAAATGCCCAACTTTACGCCAACTTGCACCAATTCAATCAGAATCTCGAAAATTTAGTACAGCAGCGTACCTCCGAACTCTCCCAAACTTTAGAAGACTTAAAATCAGCTCAAAATAAACTGGTAGAATCGGAAAAAATGGCTGCCCTCGGAGGGTTGGTTGCAGGTGTTGCCCACGAAATCAATACTCCCATCGGCATCGGCATCACCGCCGCCTCCCTGCTTGCTGAAAAAGCCACAAAGTTTTTTGAGGTTTACAGTAACGGTCAAATCAAACGTTCCGAGTTAGAAAAGTTTCTGGATACCGCGATGCAAAGCAGTAATATGATCTTATCTAACCTCACGCGGGCAGCAGACTTGATTCACAGTTTTAAAGAAGTAGCTGTAGATCAGTCGAGCGAGTTAAAACGCACGTTTAATGTTAAAAACTATCTAGAGGAAATTTTGACATCCTTAACAGCCAAACTAAAAAGAACTAAGCACAAAATAGAGATTAAGTGTGATGAAAATATTGTAGTGGACAGTTACCCCGGCGTAGTGTGTCAAATTGTGACAAATCTGGTGTTGAATTCCCTAATTCACGCCTACGATGGAGAAGACGAAGGAGTTCTGGCTTTTGATTTCAAACTAGAGGGATCTCGGCTAATATTTGAATATGCCGATAACGGCAAAGGAATTGACCCAGAAAATCTCAGTAAAATTTTTGAACCGTTTTTTACCACCAAAAGAGGTCAGGGAGGCACGGGATTGGGACTGCACATTATTTATAACCTTGTTACTCAAAAATTAAAAGGCACAATTAGCTGCACAAGTCAAGTAAATAAAGGCACAAGATTTATGATTGAATTTCCCGCTAAAATGAGCAGTTAGTTATTAGACCGCCAACATGGATATAAGTTTTATATAGGAGAACGATATATGTCAGAAGCTAGTAAAAACCTGTTGGCTGGGGGCGATGACGAATTAATCGCGACGGGCGACGATGAATTAATATTTGCCGAGGAAGACGAGGCGGAACAAAAACCGCTAGAAGAAGAAAGTTGGAAAATATTAATTGTAGATGATGAAATAGAAATTCATAATATTACTAAACTAGCGTTAAACGATTTTAAATTTGAAGGTAAAAGTATAACATTTATCAGCGCTTACTCTGGAAAAGAAGCTAAAGAAATAATCCAAAATAACTACGACATAGCATTGATTTTACTCGATGTAGTTATGGAAACAGAAGAAGCCGGATTGGAAGTAGTTAAATACATCCGCGATATTTTAAATAATCAAATTGTGCGAATTATTTTACGCACTGGACAGCCCGGACAAGTACCAGAAGATGTAGTAATTGTCAGCTACGATATCAATGATTACAAAACTAAAACAGAACTTACTAATAAAAAATTATTTACCACAGTGGTCACCGCACTGAGAGCATTTAGATCACTCAATCAAATCGAGTCCAGCAAAAGCGAACTAGAAAAAATAGCTGCTGCTTCAGCCCGTTTTGTACCCCGTGAATTCTTGAAATTTCTAAAAAGAGAAAGCATTGTTGATGCCAGACTAGGAGACTCTGTACAAGCAGAAATGACGATTATGTTTGCCGACATTCGCTCATTTACAAGTCTGTCAGAAAGTATGTCTCCCCGAGAAAACTTTGAATTTCTTAACTCTTACTTAAGCCGAGTTGGCCCAGTTATCCGCGAGTATAACGGTTTTATAGATAAATACATTGGTGACGGGATTATGGCTTTGTTTCCTAACAGGGCTGAAGATGCTGTGCAAGCAGCAATTGAGATGCAGCATCAAGTAAAAATTTATAATAGACACAGGCAAAACAGTGGCTATCAACCTATTTCGATAGGGATTGGTTTGCATACGGGGACTTTAATGTTAGGTACGATTGGCGAAGCGGAACGAATGGAAAGTACGGTGATTTCTGATGCGGTTAATTTAGCTTCCCGTGTGGAAGGATTGACAAAGCTTTATGGAGTTGCTATTGTAGCTAGCGTCCAAACCCTTTGCCGGATAGACGATCCTCAACATTACAAGTGCCGATTTCTCGATCGCGTTCAAGTCAAAGGAAAACAAACACCTGTTGCTGTATTTGAAATTTACGATGGCGACTCGCCGACAATGATCGAACTAAAAGCACAAACTCAAACTTATTTTGAACAGGGAATTTTTTTTCACTACCAACAGCAATTCCCGCAAGCAAGGCAAATGTTTTTGCGCGTTTTGCAAATCAACAAATATGATAAGGCAGCATCTTTTTATGCAGAACGCTGCGATATGTTGATGAAGAATGCAGTCATTATGACTCTGGAAGGAATAGAGATATAGGTAATGGGGAATGGGGAATGGGGAATTGGGCATGGGGCATGGGGCATGGGGCATAGGGCATTGGCAAAACAGGGCATTGGGAATTGGGCCGAAAAGAATTAGGAAATGGGCATCAGCTAAGATACTTAACAGTGAACAGTGAACGGTGAACAGTGAACAAATAACTTAATTTATGCGCTTCAAATCCCTTGATATTTTTCGCGGAATTGCGATCGCCTCGATGATTCTAGTCAACAACCCCGGTAGTTGGGAACAGGTGTATCCACCGCTAGAACACGCAGAATGGCACGGCTGCACCCCGACAGACTTAGTATTTCCGTTTTTCCTGTTCATCGTTGGCTGCGCGATGTCTTTCTCGCTGCCTAAATATATTCAAACTTATCCAAAAACCGGAATAGAAACCTCAAAAATTACACCAAGTAAGGAAAAATTAGAATCGGCTAAAAACCCTCTTCCTTCTTCCTTCTTCCTTCTTCCTTCTTCAAATATTTACTGGCGAATTGCGCGCCGCGCCGCGATTTTATTTATATTAGGATTGCTGCTAAATACATCTTCGATCGCCCTTGAGGTACTTCTCAACAGCGCCCCAGTGGAAAACTTCGGTAAAATCCGCATCATGGGAGTATTGCAGCGCATCGGCTTAGCTTATTTCATCAGTGCGATCGCCATTCTCAACCTTTCCCCCCGCAATCAAAAACTGCTCGCTGTTGCCCTGCTTTTCGGCTATTGGGCTGCATTAACCGTAGTGCCTGTAGGGGGGTACATTGCCGGCGAACTCACGCCAGAAGGAAATTTAGGGGGATATGTCGATCGGCTAATTCTCGGTAGCCAACACCTGTACAAAGGCGGCCCCTTCGACCCCGAAGGATTGTTGAGTACCTTACCCGCAGTTGTCACAGTCCTCACAGGCTACTTTACCGGAGAATGGCTGCGAGCACAGCAAATCAAAACCCGCACCAGTATCAACTTAGCAATCTGCGGTCTCAGTTGCGTGGTAATCGGTCACTTGTGGGGATTTCTATTTCCGATCAACAAACAACTCTGGACAAGTTCTTATGTAGTTTTTACTGCTGGTTGGGCGTTGCTATTGCTAGCAGCTTGCTACGAAACAATAGAAGTGCGGGATTGGAAATGGGGGAGACCGTTTGAAATCATGGGAGTGAATGCAATTTTCCTGTTTGTTGCTTCCGGTATAGTTGCCCGAATTCTCTTAAAAACTCATATCGGTACTGGATCAAATGCTCCAACAACTTACACTTGGATTTATGAAAAATGGTTTGTGCCGTGGGCCGGGCCGCTGAATGGTTCCCTAGCATTTGCCGTGACTGCGGTATTATTTTGGTGGTTAATTTTGTATGGAATGTATCGCCGAGGTTGGGCGATAAAAATTTGAGAAGCAGGACTGAGGCAGGGGGGCCAGAAACCGGGTTTTTTACGAGAAGACGCATTACAGCCCACAAATTTGGTAAAAAACCCGGTTTATTTACTCGGAGTACGTCAGTCCTGAATACTGCCATACCTGATAATTAATCCGTTTAAGTTTCAGATTTGATATAAAAGATTCATAGGATGGAATTTCAGTGGGGATTTAGCGATGGAAACTAACAGAACGTTCGAGCAAAGTGATACCTGGACTGAGGAAGATTGTCTCGATGTCACAACCTTTTCTTTGCAATACGCAGCTACTATCTTTCATAGCGACCCCGATATTTTAGGTGGAAGTCCTGTCTTTATTGCTACTCGCGTCCCGATCGAGACTCTACTTGATTATCTCGAAGCTGGTGATTCGATCGATGAATTTTTCGACCATTTTGCTAGTGTCAGCGGCGATCGAGCGATTTCAGTTCTCGCAACGATACGATCGCCACATAACAACATTTAACGTTTATTGATGTCCGCTTCCTCAACCTCGATCGCCTGCCGGATCGGAAATCCGATCGCACCCCCGCCACAAATTCCTCAAATTACCGCCCCAACCCCGCCCAGCTAAAGGATTTTGCCGATTTCTCGATCGCACGCCACCGATCGCTAACTATAACTGAGCCCTAATCGCTAAAATTAAAAAAAGATACGTAATAGGCAGGCAGGCGTCAATGATCCCAACAGTTATAGAACAATCCGGTCGCGGCGAACGCGCCTTTGACATTTACTCGCGACTCCTGCGCGATCGCATCGTCTTCTTGGGCCAACAGGTTGACTCAGACTTGGCTAACCTGATCGTTGCCCAATTGCTATTTTTAGACGCTGAAGACCCGGAGAAAGATATTTACCTCTATATCAACTCCCCAGGGGGTTCGGTAACAGCAGGTATGGGCATTTTTGACACGATGAACCACATCCGCCCCGACATTTGCACTATTTGCCTCGGTTTGGCAGCCAGCATGGGCGCTTTCCTATTGAGTGCCGGTGCTAAAGGCAAGCGGATGAGTTTGCCTCACTCCCGGATTATGATCCACCAACCTCTCGGCGGAGCTCAAGGACAAGCAACCGATATTGAAATTCAGGCCAAAGAGATTTTGTACCACAAACGCCGCCTGAACGAACATCTTGCCAACCATACCGGTCAGCCGCTTTCCCGCATTGAAGAAGATACCGAACGGGATTTCTTCATGTCGGCTGAAGAAGCAAAGGACTACGGATTAGTCGATCAAGTGATCGATCGCCGTCCTTCCGCCAGCCGCCCGATCGCCGCTGTCGTCTAAATGAAAAGTTAAAAATCAAAAATGAAGAATATTTCCTCATTTTTGATTTTTAATTTTTAACAGTTATATAGCAGTTTTCAGTGCAGTGAATTACAGATGCTGGGGCGCATGACACGGCACAGTGTCCCGTGTTCCTACTGTATTTCCTACAATTGAAAATTGCTATATGTAGCTTTTTCTAAAAAAAAATCACACCTAGAAACCCTACATAATTACTAGGGCAAAGATTCGAGATATTGCAGAAAATCGAGCAATTCTACTTGATTTAAGAAATGGCGCGCTTCTTTGCCATAACCTTGTTTGAGATAATCTTTTCCTTGGTTGGGAGTCCAGTTCAACCGCTTGATTTCCTCAGTAGTTCTGCTGTAGATTTCCAGATATTCTAGGAAATCTACCAACTGTTCGGTAGAAAGCTCTCTCTGAGACGACTTGCCGTAATTGTGTTCGAGACAGTCGCTTTCCTGTTTTTTCTTCCATTGCAGGCGTTTGAGGATAGCGTCTATTTGCGCGATCGTATCAGAATTATCCTCGATCGCATCGCTCGGAATTCCTACTGCGATCGGTTGCAATTCCCTGACTTCGGCCGCACCCTGTAGCAGTTCACTTTGGCTAGAAGTCGGTACCTCCAGTTCCTGAAGTGGTTCGCCGTAGCTAGAAGAAAGCCAAGCGTCCGAGTCTAACTGCTTTGGTACAAACCCAGTAGCCTCGACGCGATCGACCGTTGGTGGCAGCGGTTCCGCTACAGGTGCGATCGGCTCTTCATTTAATTTCGCTTCGGTCTTGACAAAATTGCTTGGATGTGTTTCAGGCAAGTTGTCAGCAACAGGCATTTCTAGAACCGGAAGAGGAACACTTGTCGGCCCAACAGGAACCGGAACAGCAGGAGGAGGGGGAGGGGGAGGAGCAACCGGAGCAACGGAAGCAACCGGAGCAATCGGAGCAACTGCAGCAACTGGAGCAACCGGAGCCGGATCAACACTCGCGATCGCACGATCGGGCGCAGCAAATCCAAGGACAGCGATCGCTCGCAACCGGGCGCGGTCTTCAGCATCCTCAACAGACTCAGCAGCCGACATAGCCGTAGCCAGAGTTTTGCCGTCAACCTGAATCAGACAGCGAACAACAAACTTACCGTGATGAACAGTCAGCAACTCACAAATTAACTGTCCAGCGGGATAAAGGGCGCGAAATTCAGCAAACATAATTTTTTGACCCCGAAACCAGAGGGGGCTTATGACTTAAGTGTAGTACAGCCCTGAGAAAACAATTTTCTGAAAGCACCTATTCAACATACAATAAATTAAAGGTGAGTCATCCGCGCAACCTTAAACGCCACTAAACCCCATGCCACATCCAGCGGTTTAAGCTAACAAGCATCGGGCGTCATTTCTACCTATAGGAGATGACACAGCAACTAAGCAAAAGTAGTAAAAGTCTCCGGTTTGCGTACCTGCACTTTCTACAGCACAGATTGCTCCCGGCCCGCTCGTTGCACCTCCGTCCGCAAGGACAGATCGCGTGCAAAAAACAGGGGCATCGCAGCGGCGAGCTACTAGCAATTTTGCCTTGATCCGGTAAGTTCTTTGCTAAAGCAAGAGGCAAGAGGCACTTCAAAAGGAAGAAGGAACAACGCAGAAGGAAACAAGGCAGAAGCGAGAAATGCACATTTTCTCCCTCTCCATCCCTCCATCGGCTCATCCTCGACTCAAGCCGTTGCTTTCAGTATCGAGCCATCTTTTAAGAACCGACAGAGGCTTTCTAATTCGCGAAGTGCTCGGCGCTGCTGACCTAAAAGCAAACAAACCAACGCTAAAAAATTGTATTGGGGAATAGCGTGCGGGACAGTTTTCTGCACCGTCAGCAGTCAGTTCAATACAGACAGCAGACAATTAGCACGAAGCCGGTGTCGGGAGAGAATCTCAAAAAAAACTCGCGATGAAACAAGGTGGCTGTGCTCGCGTCTCCACCTATCAACCCGCGCATTTGTTGGGAAGCAGGCACTGCGAGGGCCCGAGGGGGTGCGGCTGATTTCGCCAAAATTTAGACTAATTGCTGGAAACAAGAGGATCGATCGCTACATGGAATTTTCTATCGCTGCACTGCTGGCAAATTTTACAGAAGACAAATTAGTGGCCCCAAAAGCATTGGAGAAAAAACTCGACTGCAACGACGCCACCAGTCAACTCAAACTTCAAATCGCATTAGAAGCTCTAGAGAAAATTGGCATATTAGTCAAAGACAAAGGCCGCTATCGCCGAGTAGCTGAAGACGACGTAGTAGAAGCAAAACTGCGCTGTTCGAGCAAAGGATTTTGCTTTGCAATTCAAGACGCCGAAGGCTCAGAAGACGTTTACGTGCGGGAAAGTCACCTCTCGACAGCTTGGAATGGCGATCGAGTCTTAGTCAAAATCATCAAAGAAGGTAGCCGCCGCCGATCGCCCGAAGGCGAAGTCATGCTCATCCTCGAACGCGCCAACCCCTCGGTACTCGCGCGAGTCAAGCAAACCGCCACCCCCACCGGCCGCGTCAGCTACAGAGCAATCCCCCTGGACGATCGCCTGTTGTTTGAACTAGACTTGCTCGCAAACGGCACAAATCTCCAAGAGGCGATCGACCACCTAGTACACGTCGAAGTCAAACGCTACCCCCTCGGCACCCATCGGCCAGTCGGCAAAGTAGTACAGGTACTCGGTTCCGACGCCGAAGCCGCTGACGACCTCGACATCGTATGCTGCAAACACGACTTACCGCGATCGTTCCCCGCCGCAGTCATCAAAGCAGCCGAAAATTTGCCCAGCAAAGTCAAAAAAACCGACATCAAAAAACGCCTAGATTTGCGTAACATCCTGACTGTTAGCTTCAGCAAAAACGAACCAGGAACAAGCAACAGCGAAAACAATGCTCCTCAAGCCCCGGAGGAAAATCTCTCCGAAGGAGGAGGCGAAAACGAGTTTGACCCAACATCATTCCTCTCCGATCCGCCAGTGGAACGCGCTTTGTCGATCGAAACCCTGAAGCCCGGCCGCTGGCAAATAGGAATCCACATCAGCGACGCCGCCGAGTACGTGCAGCCAGAAACCCCGATCGACCGCGAAGCCCGCAAGCGAGGCACCGCCGCCCATCTGGGAGAAAAAATCATCGCCGTATTGCCAGAAACACTCAACGAGCGCTGCTCCCTGCTGCCAGACACAGAACGGCTGGCCTTCAGCATACTGCTCACCCTCGACCAATCAGGAGAACTCCTAGAATACGAAATTCAAACTAGCGTCATTCAAATTGACTACCACCTCACCTACGAGCAAGCTCAAGCAATTCTCGAACCAAGCAATGCCGAAGAGCACCCTTTATCTTCCGCCCTCCGTCCTTTCCTCGATCAAATCGGGGCCGCCTCACAGGCAGCCAGACAGACAAGGCTCAAGCGAGGAGCTTTTGAACTAAATTTGCCTGATGCTAACTCTCACTTCGACGACGAAGGCGAATTAGGAGCTTTTGCAACAGCTCCCCCCGTTCAGTCGGCTGTCTCCGAGTTGGTCGTACTCGCCAACCAAGCTGTCGCCACCCACCTGCAAGCCTTGGGAGTCCCAGCAATTTACCGTGTCCAGCCGATGCCAGATCCGGCAGACATTCAAGAGTTCATCAAACTCTCGAACAACCTCGGAGGCGAACTGTATCTCGAAACCGAAGAAGAAGTTTTGCCCTTGGACTTTCAGCGATTTACCCAGCAGTTTGCCGGCCTTAAGTCCGAAAGAGTTCTCACCTACCTGCTCGAAGACACCATGAAGCCCGCTGTTTACAGCACCACTGCCAAGCCGCACTTCGGTTTGGGGCTGTCAGAGGGTTACACACGGTGCACTTCGCCGCTTTCCCGCTACGCCGATTTGCTGGTGCTGCGGGTGTTGCAAGCGGTGTTCGAGCAAGGCCGCAGCAGCCGCACAACACGGGCTAAGGAAAAAGTTGACTTGCACCATTCCTCCTGTCACGGTCAAATTACTTGGAATGTTCTCCCGCCAGATTTGCACCACGAATTTGAGACAGAGTTTGCATCGGCCGTGGTACACCTGACGGAACGCGAAAGGGTTGCTGAGGACGCTGAAAGCGATTTGCAGGGATTGAAGAAAACCGGATTGATGAAAGAACGCACCGGTCAAACTTTCCAGGGTTTGATTACAGGTGTACAGTCTTACGGTTTCTTTGTGGAAATTGAGGTGCGACCACCGGAGAGCGACATCCTGCGTGTTGAGGGATTGGTGCACGTTTCTTCGCTGAAGGATGATTGGTACGAATATCGATCGCGCCAGCAAACTCTGGTGGGCCGCAAAAACCGCAATCAGTACCGTTTGGGCGATCGGGTAGAAGTTCAAGTCAAGAGTGTTGACTACTACCGCCAGCAAATTGATTTAGTTGCAGTTGGGGGCGGCAGCCAAGCTTTTGATGATGATGAATAATCTGTTGACTGTTGACAGTTGACAGTTAACTTTTCTCAATACTTAGTTGTCATTATCGGGCAACTAAGTATTAACAAGTGGGCGCCCAACTATACTCAGCAATCATCAATAAACAATTAATGACTAATATCCAATCCGGTACAATTTATATAATTAATCTGCGTTGATCTGTGTTAATCTGCCTGTATCTGCGGTGAAAAAAAGAGAATTTGTTAGCCGCAGATGACAAGGGATAGACGCTGATTCACGCAGATTAACAGAAGAGAGATATGAATAATTCCAATGCTAACAAATTTGAGCTAACAACTAATTACTAGCAACACTCAACCGTCAACTAACAAATAACTAATGACGAATAACTACCCCCTCATTGTAGGAGTTACCGGTGCATCGGGACTGATTTATGCGGTGCGAACTCTCAAATATTTGTTGGAAGCCGATCGCGCGATCGAACTGGTAGCATCGAAATCTACTTACATGGTTTGGCAAAGCGAACAGAACACGCGAATGCCCGCCGAACCGACGCTTCAAGAGGAATTCTGGCGGGAACAAGCAGGAGTCGCCACAATGGGTAAACTTCGGTGTCATCCTTGGCAAGATGTCGGTGCTAATATTGCTAGTGGCTCCTTTCGTACCCAAGGGATGATCATTATTCCCTGTAGCATGAGTACGCTGGGCAAATTGGCGGCTGGCTTGAGCTCGGATTTGCTTGAAAGAGCGGCCGACGTTCAGCTCAAGGAAGGGCGAAAATTGGTACTCGTGCCTCGCGAAACGCCTTTTAGCTTGATCCACCTGCGGAATTTGACTACCTTGGCGGAAGCTGGAGCTAGAATTGTACCAGCGATTCCTGCTTGGTATCACAATCCGCAAACTATTGAAGATTTGGTAGACTTTGTGGTGGCTCGCGCTTTAGACCAGTTGGGGATTGATTGCGTTCCTCTCAAACGCTGGAAGGAAGAAGAAGGGAGTTAGTTGACAGTTGACAGTTGACAGTTGACAGTTGACAGTTTGTTATTGATGATTTGTTAGTTTTAATTAGCAATTCCCAATTAGCAATTACCAATTACCAATTACCAATATTTTTAATATGCGACTTGTATTTTTGCTAGTAATTGTGTTGGGGTTAACTATTTTTGCCCTGCAAAATGTGGAGCCAGCATTGTCTCTGGTATTTTTGGGAGTTCGATCGCCTGCTTTGCCTTTATCTATCTGGATTTTGCTGAGCCTGGCGATGGGAGCTGTCACATCTTTATTGATTTCTGGTTTGCTGGCTTTTTCAAATTACCTATCTCTAACGGCAGACCGCGCCGGCAGATCCAGTCGCAGCCGTCCCGATACTTTCCCAGAGGACAGGAGAACGCCTTACACGCCGCCTCCCCCTCCTAGAAAGCTGGAAATTGACCCGGATCTGAATAGGGAAAATAGCCAAACTCAGGCTGCTGGTTCCTACCGAACTGAGTACGGCTCGTCGGCGGGTTACAGTGCCCGGACTTTCCAGCAAGAAACTCCGAAGCCTGATGGGGCGAAGGATTACGCTCAACCGGGGACTTATGCAGCAGACGATGAGGACGATTGGGTCTCAGATGGCTCAAAATCCGGCTCTCAAGGGGGTGATGACGATTGGGGGGACGATCGCGATTTTCCCGATCAACCGCAGGTCAATGATGTTCCAGCGGCAAATCCGAGGGCTTACGAAGCTCAGCAGGAACCAAAAAGCAAATCTTGGGCTGGCTCAGTATATTCTTACGGCTATAGAGATCCGAGCCAGTCTGGGGTGGGACAAACTGAGTCTGTATACGATGCCGAGTATCGGGTGATCGTTCCTCCGGGAGGGGACATTCCTAAACCCGCTGATGAAGCACCAATAAATCCTCTTGCAGAAGCAGATGAGGATTGGGGATTGGATGAGGGTGATGAGTTTGATGACGATGATGGCCTCAGTGGCAGATCGATTAACCTGAAAAAATAGAAAAATATCGGAGGATTTGGCAGTGGATGGGTTGAGGGGAGTAAATATCTATCTTGTGGGGATGATGGGTGCGGGGAAAACAACGGTAGGGCGGATTTTGGCAAAAAAATTAAAATACCGTTTTTTTGATACTGATGAACTAATTGTTCGAGTTGCTAATCAGTCAATTGCTGAGATTTTTGATCGAGAAGGGGAAGAGGCTTTTCGGGAACTAGAAACTAAAGTGCTCGGCGAATTGTCTGCGTATCAAAATTCGGTCGTGGCTACGGGCGGTGGCATTGTGACGCGATCGATGAATTGGGGTTACTTGCACTACGGTGTAGTAGTTTGGCTGGATGTGCCTGTAGATCAATTGTACGATCGACTGCGTTCAGACACCGCTCGACCCCTACTGCAGGAGGGCGAGATCAAATCTAAGCTGCAAAGCCTTTTGAAAGAGCGAGAGCGTTTCTACACTCAAGCAGATGTCCGAGTCTATGCTGGTGTGGGGGAAAGGCCTGAAGCCGTCGCGACTAGGGCGATGGAGGAAATCCAAAAAGTTATCAAATCAGAAACCGGGCCTGATCTCAATTGATACATTCAGAAACCGGGTTTGTGGGAAAATAATAGGTTTTTGAAGACTTTTGATATTAGTTCCCAAAAATAATGCAACCCTAAGCAAGCTCCAAACCACCAGCTTCATCAGTTATTCCCCAAATCTAAAATCTAAAATCTAAAATCTAAAATTGTATGACTTCGGTAAAAATACTGATTTTTGTCTGAGTGTGTCCGTTTAACTACCCCATATTTTGAAATCCACCGGGTTTGAGTGGATGTAATGCGTAAGTTTTATAGGTATGAGGATGTGGCGATGTGGAGATTTTATACAAGAACTAATGCCAGAATCATCTGATTCGTTAAAGCCGGCTATTGAGTTATCCCTAAAAATAAAATGGCCCCACCGCTGAAGGGCTGTAGGGCGCAAGGACAGTTAAACGCTAACTTGATTGTCGGGAAATTTAGCATCAATGATACCCTGCTATGTGACGATTTTACGATCGTCCATTCACTCATCAACTCTCCCGTATCAAAAAATGTAACCCAGCACCGATCGAATTCAACCTGTCCTATTCTAAAAACAATACCTCATGCATTCTGACTAGCAGCTCCCTAAAGCTGCTTTTTTATTGCAATCGAGTTTTTGCCTGCCCGACTTGCGGACTCTTGGGCATAACATTTTGAGCAACAGTGGCTAAACCTCAATACTCCCATAGCGGTTTTCAGTTCCCCTCCAGGTTCGTCGTTAATTGGTAATTGGTAATGGGGAATGGGTAGTTGGGAATGGGGCATTGGTAACAACCAACGGGGAATCAGCCATTGACAAGCTGTACCTCACCAGGCTTGAAAACTGCTATGATTACGGCGCGGAAGGGGAATTAATCCGGGAGGGGGATTAAAAAAAAATAAGCTGTATTTATTGATGGGCGCTCTGATAGTTTTGGGCTAAATCTGCGTTATACCAATTTAATATGAAGCTGCATAGAATAGGGCTTCAAGAATAAAATTGTAAGATGACAACGAACAGATTTCCTC